>CALZJI010000094.1 GCA_945787615.1 uncultured Chromatiaceae bacterium
AAATTGCGCCGGATTGTTGCTCAGATTCAAGGCGCGGCAAGTGGCGCATATTGAAATATGTAACACTTGCCGTAACGCAGAAGCTGAGTGAAAAGACAAGCAAGGTTGGATAATTATTTTTTTCCGCGGCCCTTACACAAAGCGCACCCGTGCCGCGCTTATCTTATCATTTGGTGCTACGCCGATTTATCGGCGCAACGCGTTTATGCCAGACGAAACGCTTTTCATACTGCAATAATAGGTCGAAACGCGTACCTTAATGCAGTTTTTTTATCACTTTGCTTGACAAAGTGGTCAAGCTAATTTATACCATCGGTGTTTTCGCCCATACATAGGAGCACATGATGGCTGTAAAGAAAAAAGCGAGCGTAAAGAAGAAGACCACGGTAACGAAAAAGAAGGTAGCAGCAAAGAAGGCTGCTGCTGCGCCAGTACGCCGTGTCAAAGCAGTTAAAGAGCCTCTCACAAAGACGGCGCTTTTTCATCAGATCAGCGAAAATACGGGCCTGAGCAGAAAAGACGTGGCAGCCGTATTCGATGAACTGAAGGATGCAGTAGAAGGGCACGTCAAAAAGGGTGGCGCGCAGATGTTTACCTTGCCCGGACTGTTGAAGGTTAAAGTTATACGCAAACCCGCAACGAAATCACGCAAAGGCATTAACCCTTTCACCGGGGAAGAAACGGTATTCAAAGCGAAGCCAGCGCGTAACGTCGTTAAAGTACAGCCGCTCAAAGCGCTTAAAGATATGGCAGCATAACGCAAGCGAAGCTCAGGGCTTGGCGATACTGCCAAGCCCTTATCTAACGCCGCGCGGCACCACAAACAACCTTTAAAAAGGTGTTATAGGTTGTTGTTGTGCGGTTGTTTTCCCAGCGGAGACATAATCATTCTGAGCGAAGTTTGGTTGGGGTGAGACGAGCCGATTTTTTCCGAAGCTCGGCGAAGGAATACGCGCCACCCCTTTAGAACTTCGTTCAAGATGATGAGTCAGCTCACCTCTTTTTGGTTTAATAACGGCGTCAACCATGCTCAATTGCACGGATAAACTTCGCGTTTTCACCTTTGTTTTGAGACCAGAATAGCGACAATTCGAACAGTAACTCAATATGTCTATGTTGTGCCAAGCAATAACCTTTCGCGCTCTCCACCAATAGTTTTTGCTATCCGTAATTCTTGATTTTATCCAGTTCTTGCATGGTCTCCGCTAATATTGCGTCGATTACCTCTTCGTCGATGCCGACCAGCCCCGCCAACAGATTTCGGTCTAGATCGCTGAACGACGGCTCGAGTGCGTCGTCGAATAATGAGCTAACAAGCCTATCGGCGAACACGACAATTCGTGTCTCCAGTGGTACTTTTTCGAGATCAGCCTCATGGTGATTCTCTGTAACATCAATGAACTCTCTGGGAAAACCTAATTTTTCCAATACATACCCTCCGACCTGCGCGTGATGCTCGAAAACGATCTGATCAACGCCTACGTCGCCATCCAATTCGGTTTGCCGCTCCGCGAGCAGCTTGAGAATAACTGGCATTCCGATATCGTGTAACAGCGCCATCGTAAAAATCCTGTCCGCCGCCTCAATATTCACCAAACGTGAAATCGTTTTTGCACAGCACGCCGTCCCAACCGAATGCTGCCAGATTCCCTCCAGAGAGCGCTGCATTCGCCCGTTCAAGCTGCTAAACGCTTGTTTGTGAGCAAGCGCCACGACGTACTGCTTTGTTTCATCGAACCCTATTCTCACAATAGCGTCTTCGAGAGTATCAATTTGGTTTAGCCCCTGGTAAACATTGGAGTTCGCTATGCTAATTAATTTGGCGGTTATCGCCGAGTCGACTTTTATTATCTTGGTGATATCATGAATGGCAACGTTCTCATCCATCGTCAGCTGCATAATGGTCGTAGCAACGTCGGTAATCGTCGGCAAGCTGAAATCCCCGCATTCCACTCTTTCTCTTACGTCACTAAGGAGGGTAAGCGTAGGGCCTCGAACGGGTGATGATACAGTGTTCGCCATTAGAAACGAGTCAATTCGGGCCTTTAAAATCACAGAATTAAACGGCTTTGCGATATAGTCAGAGGCACCTAACGCCATGCATTTCTTAATACTATGAGGGTCATCCACCGCGCTTACCATAATGACAGACGTTCGGGTTAGTCGTGGAATTTGGCGTATTTCGGAAAGCACTTGAAAACCGTCCATGTGCGGCATCATTATGTCCAACAGCACAAGATCGTAATTCTTCTCTTTCAACTCCTTGATCGCATCTGAACCGTTACCTACGGCGAAAACGTAGTGACCGTACTTTTTCAGCCGTGTCTCTAATAACTCTCTGTTAACCGCGCCGTCGTCAACGACAAGAATGCGCGCCAACTGCTTCGGAACGGTGTTTGGATTCGGCGTTGTCTGGGCCTGCCCGGTTTTCTTAGTGAGTTGTCGCCAGACACGCGATTTTAGGAGTAATGAGTCGAACGGTTTAGCAATGTAATCCACCGCCCCAAGATTGATACAATTAACGACACTTTTAGTATCATTGGCGGCAGTCACCATAATAATGGGAATCGATTCAAGTCTGAGATTGCTTTTCACCGTCTTTAACACGGTAAATCCATCGACGTCCGGCATCATCAGATCTAATAGCACCAGATCAAAGGCTTCCACCTCCAACATTTCCAATGCTTCTCTACCGTTCTCCGCTGTCGTAACGTTAATCTCTTCCTTCTCGAGACGCCGACTCAACACGTCTCGGTTCATCTCATTGTCATCGACCACCAGGACAGAAAATATGGATTTAGACGACATCGCGGTGAAGTCAACTAGATTGCGAAGACTAAAACGAGCGCTTGAACCGAGCAAGCGCTCAGCCGGCGATACAGCCCACTCGGACTTAAACACGGCCGTTGTGAAAGGCACGGCTGTCGCGAAACGCCAAAGCGATGAGCCGTTAGTTCATTGCAAAATGAATGCTTCGGTGCCCGGAACACCGTTGTCGCCGAACAAACGAACCTCATCATTAACGATACGAAATCTTTAGAATGGAGCACGGCATTAAGGAATGGTGCATTAACGAATCGCGTTGTTGATTTTCAACAGCAATCGCTTAAAATCGACAGGTTTGGTGTCGTAGTCATCGCAACCCGCGCTCAACGCTTTATCTTTATCTCCGGCCATTGCATGAGCGGTAAGCGCAATCAACGGTATATTTCGAGTAACATCACACGCTTTTATGCGCTTTGTCGCCGCCCAGCCGTCCATTTCCGGGAGGCTCATATCCATGAGAATAACGTCAGGCATCCCATTCTTGGCCATGTCCACCCCCCCTTGTCCGTTTACTGCAACGATCACTTCGTGACCGCGCTTTCGTAGGCGGCGTGACAGCATGTCTCGGTTTAACTCATTGTCTTCTACCAAGAGAATTCTTGCCATGCTTGTATCCTACAGCCCAACCGTTCGTTTTTTAGGTGCAAAAAAAACCGACCGCATGGATTCGTCGACCGGATCTATTCTTTGTCCTCGAAATAGCGCCGCACACGCACAAACTCGCTCTCGACCTTAAGAAAGGCACCGACGATATCCGGATCAAAATGACTGCCGTCGCCTTCCATAATGATTCCTTTACTTTTCTCATGACTAAACGCGTCCTTATAGCAACGTTTTGATGTCAATGCGTCGTAGACATCGCCTAATGCAAGAATACGCGCAGGTAGTGGAATCGCCGTGCCCGATAGACCGTAGGGGTAGCCGGACCCGTCCCACTTCTCGTGGTGGCCTTCGGCAATCTCAATACCCATTCGGACAAAGCCATTACCCGGATGCGTCTTATCCACGGCGCGCAAGGTATCCGCGCCAATGGTAGTATGCGTCTGCATCAGCGACCATTCGCCGCTATCGAGCTTACCCGGCTTCAGCAGGATACTATCGGGTACCCCGACCTTGCCGATGTCATGGAGCGGACTGGCCGCGTAAATATTTCCAATAAAATTTTCATCAACAACATCTTCATACCTGCCGTCTTTTCGAAGCACCTCTGACAGTAGTCTGCAGTACTCACGCATACGTTCTAAGTGGGCCCCGGTCTCGGGGTCTTTCGATTCGGCAAGTTTAGACATGGCGAAAATGGCGCCAAGCTGCGCGGATGTAATTTGTTCAACTTGTTCGTTCACGCGCTCTTCCAATACGGCATTGTATTGGGATAACATCTCTTTCTGCGCTCGTTCGTTATCGAGAAGACGCTTTTTCTCTAACGTCGCAGAAATACGGGCTCTTAATATCGTTGGATTAAAGGGTTTGGGGACATAGTCTTCTGCACCCATCTCTATGCACCGCACAACACCGTCTATCTCATTTTGAGCCGATATCACGATAACCGGAATCGTGTACGTAACGTTGTCCTGCTTCATTCGACCAAGCACTTCGTACCCATCCATAACCGGCATTTGAATATCCAAGAGAACTAAGTCAAATTTCTCGACCCGTAGCCGATCCCACGCCTCCCCGCCGTCATTGGCCGTCGCCACGCCATAGCCTTGCTTTTGGAGGCGCCGAGACAACATATCGCGATTCATCTCGTTGTCATCCACCACTAAGATGTCGGCCATATTCCTTTCCTACATTCACTCGTTTATTAATCATGTAAAGCCTACGGTCGTGATCAGTATCCCGCGATACCGGCAGCCGGCCTTTCTAAACAGATCTAATTACCCTCGCTTATCCTAGCCCCCGCAAGGGGTCACCGAGGTGTTCGCAGACGCTTTTTACTCCTAGGGCAAACTATACCCGTGGCGTTTGAGATTTAGCTGTCAATAGCACGCCCTCTTCATTCCATGGCTGCGTTGAAACTCCTCGCAATAGTCCGGCTATTACTCGTCATTTCGCCTTGCCACGAAATGA
>CALZJI010000095.1 GCA_945787615.1 uncultured Chromatiaceae bacterium
AGACCAGTCGTAGCTAAGATCTGGCGGCATTTACGTTACACACGAGGGAAACGCCCTGTGCGGACCCGCATGCAGGGTGTTGTGGAGGCTGGGGGAGTAAAACCCCCGGCTATCCGATTATACCGTACCGTAGAACGTTCTAATCGATCTTCTCGAGTTCTTCCCGTAGAACTCGTCGGAGGGTGACTTCATCTAAAGCTTGCGACGATTTATTAACATACTCTCGAAGCGCGTCATTTATCATCGTTTGATAACCCCGTCCAATTTCATCCGCACGGCTACGAAACTCATCTAGCACCTCGTCATCGATATAAA
>CALZJI010000096.1 GCA_945787615.1 uncultured Chromatiaceae bacterium
AATGAGCCGTTCTTCCAAGGATCGCTGCGGTGCTTTTTGGCTACCAGGTAATTGTTCCACGTGTTCACGACACCTAACGAGTTGGTAACTCAAGGAACGTGGATTCGTTTCGTCATGAAGTGTTAGCTCCAAGACCGAATCACTTTGGAGCCCGGATTGATAGCGCCGCCGATAGGTCATCACGGAATCAGTAATATGCAGCAGGGATTCCAGCAACACTTCATCCGTCGTTACACCTAACTTGTTTACTAGCAAGTTCTTGGTCACAGATGATG
>CALZJI010000097.1 GCA_945787615.1 uncultured Chromatiaceae bacterium
CACGTAGTCTACATCCGTTTCCGCCCCGCGATACTGTTCCAACTGCCCCTTCTGTCGCCCAAAACCTTTGCTATCCATGATTGTCATACCGGTTCCGCCCAACGACGCTAGAGCTCCGCGCGTGTCATCCAACTTGTGGGTTCTAATTATAGCTACAACTAATTTCATCCCATGCTCTCCTTCGCTACCTCGCCGTTAACCTCGGCCGCTACCTAAGGGTTCGCGAAAAAATAACTTACGATTTTCGCATCCCATCATCGGGCCATCTTTGAACAATCGTCAATCGCAAAAACCTCGAAGTAGCCGGGCTCCCGCGGTTTTGCTCAATAGGATTGTCCAAATCTGAACCAAATCTGGGCGTGAAAAATACGAAGTTTTTTTTCCGCGAGCCCTAACGGGTGCCTCGCCCGCGCCCCTCACCGGCTTCGGTCAAACCGCAACCGATGACCGGCATGCCCCAAGGTTATACCCGTTCATGTATTCGCTCCGGGCCATTCCGTGTTTTTTTAGTCTGCTGAAGCAAACGTTGTGCCATTTTCCGCGCTTTGTTGTACCTCCCTCGTTTCGCTCAAGAATTTTGACCTTTCACGTAACTGTCTTGACCATATTTGCACTAGAACTGTGCGTCGCACTACAGATCCAACTTTTTCTCGCACCAAATTAACGCTTATCGGTATTCCGAACCAGGATTAATCACCGGCTACAACCCAGCGACGTCCCGACCACACGCTGTGGACGCAACCATTGCCTACTTTTTTTATACCGAATATGCCATCCGTTTGTTTGTTATAGTCAATTTTAGAGGGAAAAAATGCGAGCCTGCGCGCAACCGAGGCGGGGTCGCTTAATCGCAAACAAGGCGGACGATTGAGTATCCGCGGCAGTTAATCCAGAGATAATGAGGGGTTCTGGCGCTAAGTTATCGATTAATAGAAAGCTCTACGTATTAGGCGTAGTCGCGAGCGGAATCATTGCGTCATGGGTTAGCTTTTCCCTTATCGCTAGTTGGGAAGAAACAATCGTCCGGACGCAACTGGCTTCAGCCGCGAAAACGCATACGGGAGCGTTACAACGTGAATTCGATCGCCATTGGGGCGCCGTGGCCGCGATTGCTAGCCTGTTTACCGTCTCCGATCGAGTAACACGGGGCTATTTTGCGGATTTCGTTGACAGCTTTCTTGGGGGCCGCAGCACGAGCGATTCGTTTCACTGGGCGCCTAGGGTGACGGACAACGAGCGCTCCGCGTTCGAAAATGCTGGATCAAACAACGGTTTTCCGAGCTTTCAAATTACCCAGTTAGGGCCTAACGGCACGCTCTCTCGGGCAGAGGTAAATCCAGAATACTTTCCCAACTATTACACTGAACCGCTCGATAGCAAGAAAGCTATTGTTGGCTTTGATTACAGTTCGGACGGAGCTCATCGCGAGGCGTTAGAAAGAGCCCGTGATTCGGGCTCTGTTATCACATCGAGCCGCGTTGAATTTGGTCTGGAAGAACAACTGGAATCCAATTACCTGACATTTCAGCCGGTATATCTAAAAAATGTTACGCTCGATACCATAGAAGATCGAAGGAAGAATTTGCGGGGATTCGTCGTAGGCGCTTTTCGCCTTGGCGCCATAGTGGAAGCGGTGCTGACCGGGACCTCGCATCAAGGCGTCGATTTCTGGCTTTTGGCCGATACTAAACCGCCCGATGAGCGTTTGCTCCACTTTCATTCATCCCGTAGCCGCACTCAACCTATCACCCGGGAAGACGCCAAGACCCACGTCACGACATCAGAATTACAGGCGATTATTCCGTTAGACGTCCCCGGCCAGCAGTGGACACTTCACGCTTCGCCGGCACCCGCTTTTTTTTCTTACTATCCCGTCTGGCGAGCCAAGCTCGTCTTATTTGCTGGCACGTTGTTAACGGCCTGTATCGCCGCCTATCTCATCAATTGCTATCGTCGTGCCGGTAGAATCGAAGAACAAGACGCCGAGAAGGCCCGCAGCCGGCAACAACTGGAAGCGCGCTATCAGCATCTCTTTAGCGCCTGTAGCGATTCAGTACTGTTGGTAGAAGTCACCGACCAGAATCAGATCGGCGAATTCATTGAATTTAACGAAACGGCGCTCAAACGGCTCGGATACACCCGCGACGAGCTGAAGAATCTCCACCCGTTGCAGATCCTCGCCCCCGAAGCGGCTAAGGCCGTACCTAAACGCATTAAAACTCTTCTCGAGCACGGTGAATTACTGTTTGAGACGGTACACGTGGCTAAAGACGGCACCCGCATTCCAGTTGAGCAAAACATTCGCTTGGTGGAACTGAACGGTCAACTCGCAATGCTCGCCTCTGGGCGCGACGTCAGTGAGCGCAAACGGGCAGAAGAGCAAAGGAGAGAGACGCAAGCCATGTTAAGCGCCTTGGTCAATGCGACGACAGAAGCTGTCTTACTGCTGGATAAACAGGCCACGATCTTACAACTCAATGATGCGGCAGCCGCTACGTTGGAAAGACCGAGAGAGCATCTTATCGGTCGGTGCGCCTATGATTTTTTGCCACCCCCTATGGCACCGGAAGTAAGGAAACAAGTCGAAGACGTCATTCGTTCTGGACGACCGGTTTACTTTACGGACCAATGTGCGGAAAAGTGGTTGGACAATGCCATCTACCCCGTCCTCGATGACAACAACGAAGTAGCCAAGCTAGCGGTCTACTCACGCGACGTCACTCAACAGAGAACAGCCGAACAGTTATTGCACGAGAGTGAAGAACATTTACGTCAAGTGGCCGAAAACATCAAAGAAGTGTTTTGGATGATTACACCAGATGGTAACGAGACGATTTACGTCAGCTCAGCCTACGAACAAGTTTGGGGTCGTAGCTGCCAAAGCCTATACGACAATCCCCGCGATTGGATCAAGACGATTCATCCCGATGACGCACCGCGCGTGGCAAAAGCCTTCGATGAGAAAATCGCCTTCGGCACATTCGATGAGGAATACCGATTGATTCGACCCGATCAGTCTATCCGCTGGATACGCGACAGGTCTTTTCCCGTTCGTAATAAAGCCGGGGAAATCTACCGCATAACCGGAATTGCAGAAGACATTACTGAAAAAAAGCAAGCCGAGGAAGCCCTGCGAGCAACCGAATATCAGCTCCGGCAAGTGGCCGAGAACATCGATGAAATCTTTTGGCTAAGCTCGCCAGACAGTAGCGAGACAATCTTTATTAACCCCGCTTACGAACGTATTTGTGGCCGCAGCTGCGAAAGCCTCTACGCGCATCCGAAAGACTGGCTGGAACACGTTCATCCCGAGGATAAAGAGCGTGTGGAACTCGCCTTTAGAAACAGCCCGCGTAAAGAGTTCGACGAAATCTATCGATATGTCCGACCCGACGGCGGTGTACGTTGGCTACATGACCGCGGATTCACCATAAAGAACGCGCAAGGCGAAATCTTGCACGTCGCGGGTGTCATACGTGATATTACAGAACGGAAACACGCCGAGCTGACACGCCAACGCGCTCGGGAGTCCGAAGTGATCAAGCTTTCCGGGGCACTGGAACAAACGGCCGATTCAGTCATCATCACCGACCATGACGGCATCATCGAATATGTTAATCCCGCGTTCGAGACCACCACGGGATATAGCCGCGCCGAGGCCATCGGGAAAACCCCAAACCTTATAAAATCCGATCGGCACGACGATACGTTTTATAAAAAGCTCTGGGAAACGATTACAACCGGACAAGTCTATCGTGATGTCGTCATTAATCGGCGCAACGACGGCTCGCTGTACTACGAAGAGAAAACCATCACTCCGTTGAAAGATCCGCAGGGAACCGTTACGCATTTTATTTCCACCGGGAAAGACATCACAGAGCGCATGCAAACGGAAGAGCGACTCCACCATCTCGCCTACCACGACGTGCTTACGAGTTTACCCAATCGTGCCCTATTCGTGGAACGTATGGCTCACGCGCTGACCCAGCGGCGAGATTCACATAGCCGGGTAGCGGTGTTGTTCTTGGACCTTGACCGATTCAAGAACATTAACGACACCTTAGGGCACGTAATTGGGGACGGCTTATTACAGGCTCTGCCGAAACGATTCATGAGCGTCCTGCGCGAAGGCGACACGGTTGCGCGCTTAGGTGGCGATGAATTTGCGATACTTCTCGAAGATATAGGCTCCGTCTCCGCGGTGTCGCACATTGCTAAAAAACTCGGCGAAGTTGTTTCGCACCCCTTCCAAGTCAGCGAACACGAACTATTCGTCACCACAAGCATAGGGATTAGCCTGTTTCCCGACGACAGTATTGACGCGACAACTCTGGTTAAACACGCCGATTCGGCCATGTATCGCGCCAAAGACCTGGGTCGCAACAACCATCAGTTCTATTCGTCTGACATGAGCGCGCGAGCGTTCGAGCGCCTGTCGCTCGAAACCAAGCTACGACGCGCCCTAGAACGTCACGAGTTTGAACTGGTCTATCAACCACAGATCGACTTAAGTAACGGGCGACTCATTGGTGCCGAGGCCTTAATCCGTTGGCAGCATCCCCAACTTGGACTGGTCTACCCTGAGCGATTTATTCCGCTGTTGGAGGATACGGGTTTAATAATCCAGGTCGGCGAGTGGACGTTGCTTACGGCCTGTACTCAGGCGAAAGCGTGGCAAAGTGAACTGAATACACCGATAAGCGTGTCGGTCAATCTTTCCGGGAGACAATTTCGTGAGCCCGCGCTGATTGATCTTGTCCGAGGGACGATTGGGCACACCGGCTTCGAACCGACGATGCTCGAGCTAGAGATTACTGAAAGCGTGCTGATGCAAGATGATAGCACCACACGTAATAACATA
>CALZJI010000098.1 GCA_945787615.1 uncultured Chromatiaceae bacterium
AACTCGACCATTGGCTAAATTGGGCGGCAAGTAAACTTCACATCGAAGTGGAACGGGTTGAAACCACCGCGGCACAATTTAGACGCTTCTTACGACATTCGACCCCAACGCTTTTACGCTTTTGGCAGGGCGGGCAACCGGCATTTCTACTGCTGCTTAAAGCCGGTCGACGCCACGCTATTCTCGTCAGCCCACAACTAAAGAAAGTCAAGTATCCCTTAGAGCCCATACGCGCCGCGCTTTGGTCCGCTATCGAAGAACCCGCTAGAGAGCAGCTGCAGTCACTTGTCGAACACGCAGGCATTCCCCGGCGCCAATGGCCACGAGTGACATCAGCTTTGTTAACGCAAAAGATGGCCCCACAACGTTTTGCGGGTTGTTGGTTAATAAGAATGCCGCCGTCTACCTCGTTCCCGTCTCAACTGGCGGATGACGGTATACGACGCCGTATACTTGCCATGGTGACCGCATTTAGCTGTCTCTACCTATTGGAACTGATTGGTTGGAGCCTCATAGGATGGGGCGCATTGGCAGGCCGCTTTGATCCCGGTTGGTTACTGGCATGGGCGCTACTCTTGCTAAGCATGGCGCCCATACAACTTTGGGGCAATTGGTTACAGGGCAGCCTAGCCGTGCAAATCGGTACGTTACTAAAAAAACGCTTATTAGCCGGAGCACTTGCTATGAAAATGGATACGATCCGTCGACAAGGTGTAGGTCAGTTGCTTGGACGTGTCATCGAATCCCAGGCAATCGATGCGCTCGCACTCAATGGCGGCTTTACGGTACTGATCGCCGCAATTGAATTGGGCTTGGCTTCAGTGATTCTTGTCCTAGGCGCCGGCGGTATCGTACATGCTTTATTATTGTGGTTATGTTTACTTGCTGCCGGTATTGTAGGCAAACGCTACTATCTATGTTTAAGACGGTGGACTCAATCACGTCTGCAACTTACGCATGATTTAATCGAGCGCATGGTCGGCCACCGCACCCGATTGGCTCAAGAACCACCGCATACGCGTCATGGCGATGAAGATCAGATGCTCGAAGACTACTTGCACCAATCGCAACTATTTGACCAATCGGTAATCCCCTTGGCCGGCGGTTTACCACGCGGTTGGCTTATAATAGGTTTGCTCGGTTTAGCACCAAATTTTGTTTTTGGCAATGCAGATGTGGTCGGTTTGGCAATAGGGCTGGGCGGCGTGCTATTAGCCTACCGTGCGTTGGGCTCGGTAGTGTCCGGATTATCGGGCTTATCACGAGCGCATATTTCATGGGAGCAAGTCGATGAGCTATTTTATGCCGCCGAACATATTGAAAAGCGTAGCAGCGTTCAACCTAAAATGCGCTTAACGCCAATAAAGCGTCCTATCCATTCCCCGCAATCATTACTGCAAATGAGCCAACTAAAATTCACTTACGCACGACAACATGCACCAGTAATTAATCAATGTGATCTCATAGTCCATCACGGCGACCGTATACTGTTGGAAGGACCATCGGGATGTGGAAAATCGACGCTGGCGGCGCTTCTTGTCGGGTTGCGCAAACCGGACTCCGGCTTGCTATTGCTTAATGGACTGGACCGTGCCACGTGGGGAAGTGATTGGCGGCAACTAACGACAGCAGCACCACAATTTCATGAAAACCACGTGTTATCCGGAACGCTCGCTTTTAATCTACTAATGGGACGAAATTGGCCACCAAGCGATGCCGATTTAACGGAAGCCCAACAACTTTGTGTCGATTTAGGCTTGGGTGATCTACTAAATCGCATGCCGGGTGGATTGATGCAAACCGTTGGAGAGACCGGTTGGCAACTCTCTCATGGTGAACGCAGCCGCGTGTATTTGGCACGCGCCTTACTACAAAATGCGGAACTCGTTGTACTGGATGAAAGTTTTGCCGCATTGGATCCAGCCACGCTACTACAATGTATTACGACTGCCCTGGCCAGGGCACCCACTTTAATGGTCATTGCACACAAATAAGCGTATAGACAAGTATTACGGCTACAACATCAATAGTCTTCTCCGGATCATCAATTTAATAACGAGAAATTGCCGTTGAGCACGCTCTTATGGAAATTTTTCGCGGATCAAGCAAGCGTTGAGGCCAGCACTCACGGACGAGCAATGACGGGTTTTCAGCGGAAAAAAGAAAAAAAGGGGTCAAATATCATATTGACTGTTTAATCGTTAACGGCTACGGTTCGTTCCCAGCAACAACTCGGTACCTTGCTGCAAAATCTATCCGAGATCGAGGCGGCCACAGACGCTGAGCAAGACGGAATGGGGTCAGAGTCGAATGGCACTTACTTAAGCCAAAATGTAGGGTGGGCTAGCGTCTTTTTGCGTAACCCACCACGCGTTACGTAGCAACTCAACCTG
Organism: uncultured Chromatiaceae bacterium; assembly: GCA_945787615.1. GTDB lineage: Bacteria > Pseudomonadota > Gammaproteobacteria > JAADHS01 > JAADHS01 > CALZJI01. The sequence goes on from CALZJI010000098.1 coordinate 2,394, forward strand.
TTCTTTATGAGTGCCTAGCGGCACGACTGGTGGGTTACGGCTCAAAAAGACGCGCCTCGGTAATAGCTCCATGCATTACCCTAGCTCCTGCATCCTTGCAGTCGAAACCCACCCTACATCGGGTAGAGAATCGCTTAAGTAAGTACCGTTCGGGTTAGAGTCGAAATACTCCCGATGGTAATACATAGACGGAACAGATTGTTAAAAATCGACTCTGCCCCATTTATTCTCGCCATTTAATTACGTTCTATTCTTAGTTAATACCTACCTAGTTTCACTGCCGCCTTTTGAGAAATACGCGCTAGCGGTAGACGCGGGGAAGTTGGCCGTTAGCGTGGCAACGGATAACTCGACATCCGCGGCCAATCGATTGCGCATTATCGTGACTAATTTACTCCACGCTTGTCGTTTTCCGTCATTGATCAACGGTTGTATGTCTTCCAAGAACTGGGTATCGCCTTCCTTCCAATAGCCCATGGCTGCAAAATTGGTTAGCGGGATAGATTCCGGCATTGCGTAGTAATTATAGCCCGGGGGGCCGTCTCGCCCAATGTAAATACCAAAAAAGCGTTTTGGCGGTGCCAGTAACCCGGCGAAATCGGCTAGAGGATGTTTTGGCTCAATGAACACGGCCTCGAACCCCACTTCTTCACCGCCTGCATTGCGTCCGTACGCTTTATCCATGGCCCATAACCACGGCTTACGCTTCGGGTCGATTAGATAGGCAACGTCATCAAAGAACGGCACCACACGATGGGAAACGGGCACCTCTTCGCCGTGGTCAAGGTATAGCTCGTTGCTGCGATACGCCGCCACCAAACGCGGTTTTTTATTCACTGGAAAGTCGACCCCAGGAAGAAAGGTTTGCTGGTGATTGTGCTGCGCCAAGGTTAGCAGCCTAAACCGCTGTTCAGCATCAAACGCAAGTATCGCGGCCACATGAATGTCTAAACGATGCCAACGCTTGGCTCGCCCGCCTGTCATGACCGCCCCGAGCCGGCCTAGTAAACTTACTTTCTCAGCTAAACCGCTCCAATCGAAAACGTAGTTGTATTTGATGTACGTCCAACGCTGTGAAGAGTCTCCAGGATGCTCATCCCAATACACTTGAACGTACACTGGCGCGGTTTTTCGGGATGCAATTTCATCGGCAACGAAATAGGTCGCACACTGTTCTTGTGTGCTCATCTCCATGATGTCACGCGGCGACGGCGCGTCTATAAGAACCTGACGATCCCGCCGACGAATGAGCTTTGATTTCTTTAAGTAGTCTTCGAAGTGGATAGGTTGCCAGCTTTCAGGATGGATCCACACCCTTGGCATATAACGCTCTGCCAGAGCGCGGAGAGACCCCGGAACAGGAAATATACGATGTGTATCTTGGTAGGCGTCTTTCGCCAGTTCTACCGACGAAACGAATCCGCCGCATTCGTTGGCCGCCGCGATACGCGCGCCGTAAAATCCCGCGATCACCAAAAGTAAGAAAACCGCGCCTAACAGTCGTGTTATCATCTTGAGATCTTAACGCTTGTCGCGCATAAATTCAGCCATATTGCGTTTGCGCGTTTACAGAATGCAATACATGTCAAGGCGGAGTTGGTTAACTAAAAGCCGCGCTCACTTCTTGGTCTTAAGCTCTCGCGGCCGTACCAGCACAACCAGCTTACCGCTTCCCCGAGTCAACTCCCGCCAGTCGTTGGGCAACTTTAAATGGACTAATGCCCCCGTAGTCAACAGCTTGCCATCCTCCCTTCGCGGTATCCCACCCGCAGACAGGTACTCCAGCAGTTCATCCAAACCAGGATTATGCCCGACCAATAGAACGGTTTTTTTATCGGCCGGGCATTTCGACAACGCTCGGACCAACTCCGAGACACCTGCTCCATAAATTCGCTTCTCGAAGCGTATATCCCGCGGCGCTATGCCCGCCTCATCAGCAACCGCCGTGGCGGTTTGAGATGCTCGAAGCGCTGGCGAACTTATAATGATATTTGGTAGTAACTCGTTGTCTTTTATCCATCGCCCCATACGTGGCGCGTCTTTTCTGCCGCGCTTAGCCAATGGACGCTCATAATCGCTCGCTACTTCCGTATCCCACGCCGATTTGGCGTGACGCATTATCAGTAGGTTACGTGACATTGTACGTTTCCCAGGTTATACGCTCGATTAAAGATCACCGCTACCTTCAACTCCAAGGTGTCTTTTGACTTCGGCCCACAACGCTTCGAACGCTCGCGCCGATTGGCTTTGGGCCGCGTAACTTACCACCGCGGCGCGTCGAACGCCCATTTGCTCGATATCGCTGGCGTAGGGAATCTGGCTGTGTAACGCGGTAGCAAACGATTGCGACAGCTCATCGACAATCTCCCGGTGCAAGTTCTTACGTCTATCGACCATAGAAACAAAGGGTAACACCTGGAGGTTGCCGTAACCCTGTTCACGACAAAACGCGATGATTTGATCGAGCGTTCGTAGCGACAGAGTGGTGGGTATGGTGGGTACAAGCAGGGCGTTCGCCGCTACGAAAACGTTCTCTGAAACGAGTGAAATACTGGGCGGACAGTCGAAAAAAACATAATCGTATTCATCACCAAGGGGTTTGAGCAGTTTACGAAGACGTCCGACCGGTTTTTTTTTACCCTCTAACATTAAGTCCAGGTTTCGATAGGAAAAATCTGCCGGTACGAGATCAAGGTTGTCATAGTCCGTGCCTTTGATGACCTCGTCCAGAGTGCGTTTCCCGTCGACCAAGCCCTTGCCGCCCTTTCTCACTTTCGGCTTTATCCGAAAGTAATAGCTCGCGGCGCCTTGGGGATCCAGGTCCCAAACCAACGTTCGGAATCCTTCGCGTGCCGCAAGGCAAGACAAATTAACTGCCGCCGCAGTTTTGCCTACCCCTCCCTTGATGTTGTAACACGCCAAGACGTTCATCATGGGCATTCATCCGCTCGTGAAACAGAAGCGAATAACTCTTTAAAACGGTGGTGTACCTCTGGCTGTGTAAACGTGGCGAACCGTTCCGAAAACGCGATGCGAGCTTCTCTTTTCCGATGTTCTAAGCCATCAACTAACATACCCATAGCCAATAAAGTTACCGCCTCAACTTTTTCTTCCGACATCATCTGTTCGCTAAACGTTTTTAAAGCATGAATTTGAACATCGAGATCTTGAAAATCCCCTAAGTAGTCCTGCAATATCTTCAACGTCTTAATAAGTGCTTTTATTGTCGCCAATGGATAGAGACTCTGGAAAAACTCCATAAGATAACGCAGTTTCTTACACGTCTTACGTAATTCGTGGAGGTCTACCGCGGGCGATGCCTCGGTGATGGCTTTTCCTTGTTTTCGCACCCGTTTGTAGACGCGCCAAACCTGTTCTTTAGCGACGTCTGTAACTGGGCGAGCGCCATCTTTTGTTACGCTCGAAGCAGGAGCGTCCGTATTCAAAAAGGCGCTCCAGTCTTTGACGAATTTGGAATACCGCGCGGCAGTCAAAGCGTTCACTAGCGCAGTATGTTCAACAGCATGGTGGGCGCGTAAGAATTGCTTGAAGGGTAATAGGTCATCACCTACATCAGGGGGCAGTTGTGCCCTATAATCATCAAATTTAAGGAGATAAACGTCTAAGTCGCGTAACGGGCTCGTAATTATCCCTAACCAGGAAAACTCGGCTCGAAAGCGTGCGATCTGCTCGTCAAGAAACATACCCTTTATCTGCGCCAATGCCGAACGCGTGCGTCGTACGGCGACACGGAAATCGTGAAGAAACTCGGAATCCAGATCTTGCTTAAGCCCAGGAAGATTGGCTTCCATTGCCTGCAATAGATAACGCAGTATCGCTTTCGTCGCATCAGCAGCTTGATCGCTTGGATCCAATCGCAATTTTAATTTGGATGAATAATCCCCTGGTTCGCGACCCAGTTTACGCGCCGCAAGCGTTAACAAAGAATCGTTGACGACGTTCAAATCCAACTCATCTCTTAGGATTCTAATAACTCGTTCCTGCGATTTACGATAACCTTTTATGGGCTCGACACAAATACGCGTCGGCAATCCGTGGTCGCGTTGAGTTCGATCTCGCTTAATCCGACTCGTTTCGATCCGAACCCGTGCGAGCGTCTTCGCATCCTGATTTAAAACACTCAACGTCCGACTCGTACAGAGCGTAGTGACAATTGGGAGTAGCGCGCGCATGGCTAAAAGAGACTCTAGCCGCGTTCGTATTGTGCAGGGAGGCAGGTCCCAGCTAAAGCGCGGCATCCTCGCTACCCTCAATTCCGCCTTTTGACTAATGTGGCTAAGCGAAACTAGCCGCAACGTTATTTCTTCCCTACCCACTTCTGCCGTTAACTGTGCGCCGCTGGAGTAAATGCGCCAGTCAAAACTGTCATAGAAAGTGCGCTCCGTGCGCTGATTGGACGTTTCGTAACAATCCAGCGAGTCTTGGAGAAATGTCATCACCCGTCGACCACTTAGCGACGACGGAATAGTAAAACAAAGAGTGTTAAGTGACATCGCTCCCTCTTCGGAGAGCAAGCGTAAACTTGCATTGTTGATTTTTTCTTTTAGTGTCTAAAGATAGCACTTCTTTTAATGGGTTACGAGTCGAGCCGTATGCGCTTGAGTGATAGCCCGCATTTCTCACACACAACCCCGGCAATTGCTCCTGCATTGCTACTGCGCAATGTGCGAAAAACCGGAGGGATATGCACATAAACTCTATTTAGTACGATAGGTTAGGTGCGCGGCCTCCGTGTGGATAAAGGGTGAATGTCCGTTACACGGACCGCGTGGATAACCAGTGAAAAACAT
>CALZJI010000099.1 GCA_945787615.1 uncultured Chromatiaceae bacterium
CCGTCAACGAAATAAACCGACGATGACGGTACTGGCGTCGATACCAACGCGTTCTCTGAGCACACTTGATTTACTGACACTGTGACGTTGGAGAACGTCAGGTTAGTCGGAATATCTACGGGGAGAGTACCGCCGGCACACAGGTCAGTTGACGTTGTTTGACCGACGGTCTGCCCATTGAGGCTAGCTGTCATCGTCACCGGAATATTTTGTGGTGCATCATAAAATTGGATGGAATCATCGCCGTGGGTAAACGCCGGATGCGAATAGCCTGAGCCAACTATGCTCAATCCAATGTTGTAACCTTCACCGCCCACTATTGTCCATGCTTCGCTTAGGCTACAACGATTTGCGGGCCAATCCAGATTCCAGTACGAAAGATGTGTAGTCGGTACCTCCACATAAAAGGTATCCGGATCGCTATCGTCCTGAACGGTACCGGTACCCTCCGACGCCCACTCACCCGTATCGGGGTCGTAACTCCAGATGGGCAGAGTATCTCCCGCTGCTACAGCAACGCCTGTATCAGGATTAACTGTTGTTTTCGGAACACGCAGTTGGAATATTACCTCCCTGCTAAAATTCTTCACCTGATCGCCGTCTTCATTTTCAATGGAAAACGATGCAAAGCTTCCGGAAACGAAGGTTACAGAGTCCGCGGTATCGGTCTCTACACCGGTCAAACCGCCGGGGAAAGTATTCAATGATGCCGCGTCTTCGTTATTGTAATAAACAGCAGTAGCACTAAGCGTACCACCAACTGGCCGACCATCCGCGTCCGTAAGCGTCGTTCCAACGGGCACGGTTAAGGCCGTGCTTCCACCGCTTTCAGAATCCTCTCCGGAAGCCAATGAGATATCGGCCTGTACAACACCCGTACTATCTGAACTTCCAGAGCTCGTCCCCGCGACAACGCCCGTAGGCGGGTTGCTGGTGTCGACCAGCGCAACATCAAACTCGATGTCACCCTCGTCATTAACGTCAACAGTAGTACCGCTCGTTTCATAACTGGGGTGCGAGACGACGAGTTTTAACTTAACCGGAAAATCCGCTGCCACCACGTTTCGCAAATGGAAACTCACCAGTCCACTTTCGTCAGTGGTAAACTGGGTGGCCGCATTACCCGCACCGTTAACGACTTTACTGGCATGATCGCCTTTCACGGTAACCCTTGCATTAGCTACACTGGCGCCAGCGTGAAGTGACCGCGCCAGGCTCGATGGGCCACTTGAACCTGCGTCGCTCGCCACAGCAATGCGTCCCGAGACGCTAATGTTTTCCGTCGTCAGCGCCTCCGGAGCGACCACTGTGTTGTTATTGCTCCCATTTGAGGAACAGCCCACGACCACTAAAGCGGCTAGCGCTGATCCCAGCCCCCACACCCGACTATTCCACAACTCCTTAAAACGCATGCATTTTTCCTCCAGAAGGCTTACTAACCAAACATTTACTCGCTACACATAGATCAGAAACCGTCGGTCCAACGCGACTTAATAACCGATAAACCCAACCCAAGTGACCCGTGCTCTCCGCTATTTCGGTTCATACCAAAAAAACTTTAAACATTTTTTCGCTTGGTCGATATAACCAGTGAAACGGAGCGATGACCCCCTCATTCGGCGGGTAGAGCACGGACCAGGCCGAGCGTTGTTCGATTGATTAAACGCAACTTGTCATGGATGACATAGAGATTTGAATAAAGTTTTTTGTTATCCCAGTATCTTGCTGCTGTTATACTGCTCTGCCTTTGGTGGATTAGCGAGGGCTGCGCCGGATTTTAGCAATGAGCTCTCTATGCAGGGCTACACGGGGTTGCTCAATACACCCAATGCGCTGGTCACCGAAGAGTCGCAGGTCGACGTTCTATATACCAACCATTTTGATGCCGCGTTTCCCACGTGGGTTGACTCGGTGGACAGCTATCTTTTTTCCATGGGCGTGTTGCCAAGCATTGAGCTCGGGGGCCGGCTGATAGCACTCCATGATCCGAACACGCGCTTTAAAGGGCGCCGCGATCTATCGGGCAACGTGAAGTGGCAGTTTTTCAATCCCACGAATTGGCCCTCGCTCGCTATGGGCTATCAAGATTTCGGCGGCGAGGCCACGCTGTCACGCGCCCGCTATGTTGTCGCCACGAAGCAACTATCACCGTTGCGCGTTAGCGCCGGCTATGGATTTGGACCCGATCGCATGGAAGGTGCGTTCGGTGGAGTTGAGTTTCGTATCACGAAGTGGCTATACGGGCTAGCGGAATACGATACAAACGAAATGGGTTACGGGGTCCGCGTCACTAGCCACGCATGGCGTCATCCTATTGCATTGTCTTTTACTGCCAAGAAAGCGCCGGCGTCCCAGAGAGACGACACCTACTACGGCTTAGGGCTTCGGATCCCGTTGGGACGGGATACCCGTGACAAAGACGCTATACCCCTACCAGAGCCCGGAGAGGACAACGCAGCCTCGAAGGCAAAGTTAACGAAAGGTGGGCCGCGCCTAACAACAGCGCCGGAGACCGTAGCATTGTCGACGCTCGGACCAATGAAGGTTGCTGCTGACCCGATACCCAACACTAGCCCGCATAACTTTAACCCAGCGCGCGTTGATGTATCCGCTGAAACGACAAAAACGACGGATGTTGATGGCACAGTAGCGCTCCACACCATACACGAGTTACTAAAAGACCTCGGCTTCGAAAAGTTACGCGTAGGTATGGACAAAACGCATCAAAAACTGTTTGTTCAGTACGAAAATAACCGCTATAACCATAACGAACTTGACGGCTTAGGTTTGGTGCTTGGCGTTGCAGCCACACGAGGGCCTATCGAAGCGACCTCGTTGACGGTTTTATCCCACAAACACGGGATTCCGATACTGGAAGTTACCACGTCGGTTGATGGCTATAAACGGTTCCTAAGAGGCCCTGCATCCGAGCCGTTAGAGATAAGCAACGAACTACCACAACCCGCGGGGGCGTTTTCATTAAAAATTACGGCGCCAAAGAGTTCTTACGACTACTCAGGAATCACCTTCATTAATCCGTCGCCGAAATGGCGATTACGCTCGGAACTATATATTTATCCGCAGACGGTGACGTTCGTAGGTAGTGAACTGGGCCTGGTCGATGCCTCGGTCGCGTTGCGCCCAGACTGGTATTTACGCCTTTGGAAGGGCGCCGCTTTGAATCTCACATGGCAAAAAGAGATCTACCACACCAATGACTTCGAAAAACGCAAGACGTTTGAGCAGTTTAAACTCAAGGACGGATTGGTTAACATTCTGTTTCACCAAACCTTCAAACCGCTCCGGAATTTGATGACCCTCACTAGCGCGGGCCAATTTGGCAGGGATTATCTCGCGGTTTACAACGATACAATCTACCACGTTCCTTTCGGCCCGTTTCGTGTTAGAACCCGGCTCGGCTATTTTGATCACCAAGACGTTGATGATCAACGGAAAGTGGCCGTCGGATCGCTGCGCTATTGGTATGCGCGAAAAAACATGTCCTTTGAAGCCTCATTCGGTCAATTCTGGTTCGAAGACAGAGCGGTTTTACTAGAGGCAGCACGCTACTTCGGTGACACCAAGATTACCCTCTTTTATAAGAATAACGACAACCAGGCCGGTGGCTTGCGCATCAGCATTCCGCTCACACCGCGCCGTGATACCGGCCCCTCTATGCTACAGATCAAAGGGGCTAATCGCTGGACCTATAGTTTACAGACATCCATGAGCACCGGAGGGAGAACTAATCCCGTCGATACCCGCATCGCCACTACGCCGATGATCTATCACAACCTGGAACACATCTATCAAAACCAGGGGCGTCTCAATGAGCGCTATATTCGCGCGAACGTACTAAGGCTAAGGAACGCGTATCGTACGTGGGTGGTGAAATAGGGATCTGTCAAAACTGAGCTGATTTAAACGACAATCTATATTAGTGGACTTCAACTTATGCCGTTTGTTGCCATAAATCATAGTAGTGTTGAATTTTAGACGGAAGGGTATCACGACGCTCGGATCGAGTCTTGTTTTTCAGTCGAAATAACTGACGGACTTCTTCGAAAGATCCTAGAAATCGTAACGCTGGAAATTCGTCTTTAAATCCCTTCATGACCTTAACCCTTGACTTCGTCCCTCGATGGTCTTGCTCTAGCCGGTTGTTTTTATATTTCACATCGCGATGCTCAGTGCGATCGCCAAAAACGTTTTCCATTGCCGGATAAAACGCGGCTTCTTTATCAGTCGTTAGCATCTCGGGATAAAATCCAGCAACGTCACAGCATTGATCGAAAAATTCTTCAGCCGCATCTTGGTTTTTAACATCACTAAGATACACGTCGATGAGATCACCTTCTTTATCTATACATCGATAGAAGTAGCATCGACGTCCTTGAACTTTGATTTCTGTCGAATCGATATGCCACTTCCTTCCCATCGTCCCTCGGCGAGATTCACGCAATGTTATCCCTAACTCAACGCCAAAGGTGTGCACCCAGTTGTGTACCGTTTGATGGCTAAGATCTCAAGTTTCGGAGTTCAAAATGGTCAAAAATCCATCGTGCGTTCTCTTTCACTCGTACTCCAATTGCATAGTGAACTTGTCCAGTTGAAGACTGCGAATAAAAAATTCACTCACCCGA
>CALZJI010000100.1 GCA_945787615.1 uncultured Chromatiaceae bacterium
CGTTGCGCGCGCGCCAAATCGGGCTTTTCAACAAACGCCTCTAACGGATACGTCGATACCGTTGCCTCACGCTGTTGCGATGCCCCCTTTTTTATATACCCGTAGCCGGTTTCTGGCACGGTGGGCACAATTCCAAATGTCACGAGGTAGCCCTCTACCGCAGCGGCGTGGCCAAGACGCACAGCCTCGTGAAACGCCTCAACGTCCTGGATTACATGATCGGCGGGCATCACCAGCATCACTGCATCGCCTTCGTCCTCCACAACCGCCAACGCCGCGAGGGTTAACGCGGGCGCGGTATTCCTACCCACCGGCTCCAAGACGATTTTCTTGTGATCAGCCCCTAACTGGCGTAGCTGTTCAGCGACTAAAAACCGGTGTTCCTCGTTGCATACGATAATTGACGGAACGATGGTTCCTATTTCGGCCTCTTTGTTTTCGCGTTTGGCTTTAAAATAAAACCCGTTTAGCCGCTGTATCGTGTCCTGTAACATGGTCAGTTGCCCATGCAATGGAAGCAATTGTTTCGGGTAATGTTCTCGAGACAGGGGCCAGAGTCGCGTCCCCGATCCACCAGATAATATGACCGGCTGCAAATTCATTGTGGTTAAACGTTTATTCGATATCGTCGTCAGTTCTACTTTCACGGCGGGTCATCGTTATCGAAAAAAACGACTTACGCGACTCGAAACAGGCTTTACTGCGATACAACACGCGGAACTACCCGTTCAGTACAAACTTCCTTCCTAACGAAAAATACGCATATTTTCGAGGGTGAAAACAGGAAACAACGGAAAGGTGATTGTATATCGCGAATCAAACGTGGGACGTAAACGCCAGGCCGTTCGCTCTCCGAAAACCCCGTCTTAAATCTATCGCGAGCAAGCCCACGCCTACCACGTCGTATCCTGCGAGCGACACGGATTCGAGATAGAAAGAAAAATACTATAACCAGCCCCTACCTCAGCGTTAAGCCTAGAAAACCTCCTAAGTATATCTATGAAATCGAATTCGGCAAGAATAATTTCGTCGGTTTTCGATCGCCCCGGAAGGAGGCGGAAACGACGGCGCAGGATCTAGCTGCAAAAACGGCCCGTTGCAAAAAAGCCCGTGAAATTCAGAAAATGCTAAGTTTATTCACTCGCTCACGATCTTTAGATATGAAGAGTAGGTAACCCCTTTTTTTTAACGTATTTTTACCAGCCCCTATCCCCAGAGCTACAATGAATCCTCGACGCTCCTTACGCCAACTCAAAACACGAACGATCAGCGATATTTACCTGTCTGGACCGGACGTGTCTCACTCTATTATCCCAACGCCGCCACAAGCGCCTCCACTATTCGGCTCTGGTCGCTTTCGGTTAAATACGGATGCATGGGAAGACTTAAAACACGAGCCGTTACCGCCTCGGTACTAGGTAAGGAAAATTCTTCTTCCTGGATGGCTGGCTGGCGGTACAGCGGCATTGGATAGTGAATGGCAACCGGTATACCGCTAGCCTTTAATTTTTCCACGACGTTCTCTCTGTCATCCACTTGGATAGTGTACTGGGCGTAAACGCTCGTATTATACGGTTCTATATACGGGGGCGTTATCGGGTCGGCGTCTTGCTGAGCGTTAGGATTTTTATTCTTAAGCATCTCATTGGCCTGCCTTATTAGCTGGCTGTAGCGCTCGCCTATGCGTTTCCGTTCCTCAACCTCATTTGGAAAAATCTTCAGTTTTGCGAGAAGGATCGCAGCCTGCAGACTATCGAGTCGCCCGTTAATTCCGACGCGAGTATGGTGGTAGCGGCTCTCTTGGCCGTGTACGCGAATCTTTCGCATGACACTTGCCAACTGGTCATCATGAGTAAATACTGCCCCGGCGTCACCGTAAGCGCCTAAGGGTTTCGATGGAAAAAAACTCGTGCAACCGATTGTCGACAAACCGCATGATTTACGCCCTCGATAGGTTGCACCAAAGCTCTGTGCGCCGTCTTCGATAACAGCTATTCCATAGTTGTCGCCGATTGCGTTTATCGCGTCCATTTCCGCACATTGGCCATATAGGCTCACCGGCATTATTGCTTTAGTTCGTGGCGAGATGACGGCTTCAATTTTGGCTGGGTCTATATTATATGTGCGCGGATCAATATCAACGAAGACCGGCTTCGCGTTGAGTAGTTTTATTGTTTCGCCCGTAGCAATAAACGTAAAAGGCGTCGTTATGACTTCGTCACCCGGCTC
>CALZJI010000101.1 GCA_945787615.1 uncultured Chromatiaceae bacterium
GATGCACGAGTTAGAGCAACGCAGGGAGCGGTTGCCGAGGAGCCCGAAGTGACCGCAGGAGGTAGAATTGCGTCGGGAACGGCAATCGAGGACGCGGTAGCTTTGCCAGGCGAGCGCCTCAACGCCCAAAATGTAAATTAATTATGACGCGAGCCCTTAGGTCGCATTCTCCAGAGACACCTGTTCTCGATGTGTATACATTATCTTTCCGTCGGACTGGGGATAAAAACGGATCCTGATGCTCGGTTTGGAAAAGTTTTATATTTAACATTAGGTAGAATTATACACGGCGGCTCACGTAGCGCACGTGAGCCGCCGCTCCTGTTTTGCCAACCCTATTCTTCGATTTTCATTGCCAAGAAAACGGGCCCAGAACGCCGCTGTATGAGCACGGCAATGTTCTTATCCTCGGGCAAATCAGCAACGAGTTCTGCGAAGTGTTTTGCATCGTTGACGTCCTCATTATTAAGTTTCATGATTACGTCACCACGCCTAACCCCCGCGCGCTGCGCTGGACCCGATTCTACGTCCGTAACAATAACGCCATGCTCTTTTAGTTCTAACTCTTCCCGTTGCTCTTCGGTAAGGTCAGCCACATTCACGTTAAGGCGATTGACATCCGCCGTCTCGGGTTCCGTTTGGGCAACCTTCAGTTCATCTTCCGACGGCAACTCGGCAATGGTTGTTTTCAATGTCATGCGCTTGCCTTCGCGGATTACGGTGACGGGGACTTCGTTTCCGACTGCGGTCACGCCCACCATCGGCGGCAACGCAGAAGAACCGATAACTGGGTTGCCGTCGTATTTGACGATGACGTCACCCACTTGAAAACCCGCTTTCTCCGCAGGGCTGCCGTCCATGACGCGCGAGACTAGCGCCCCTTCCGGTTTGCTCATTCCGAACGACTCGGCCAACTCGCGCGTCACATCTTGTATAAAAACACCAAGCCAGCCGCGCGCCACGTGCCCTTGGGTTCGTAACTGGTCGGCAACATCCATGGCGAGGTCAATGGGTATAGTGAACGATAATCCCATGAAACCGCCGGTGCGGCTGTAGATCTGGGCATTTATACCAACCACTTCGCCATCTAAATTCAACAACGGGCCACCAGAGTTACCCGGATTTATCGCCACATCCGTTTGAATAAAGGGAACGTAGTTTTCGCTAGGTAAACTCCGGGCCAGTGCGCTGACAATGCCTGCCGTGACGGTAAGATCGAAATCGAAAGGTGAACCGATCGCCAATACCCATTCTCCGACCTTTAACTTTGTCGAGTCACCGACGGTCGCAACAGGAAGACCTTTGGCATCAATTTTCAACAAGGCCACATCGCTGCGCCGATCGCTCCCCACAACTTCCGCCACAAGTTCACGTCGATCGGTCAGCCGCACGATGATCTCATCGGCGTCTTTTACAACGTGATGGTTGGTGAGCACGTAACCATCTTCAGATATGATAAAACCGGACCCAAGCGACTTCGCGTCAAACTCATCAAGCTCCCCGTCTTCTTCATCGAAAAAGCGTCGAAAGAAGTCATCAAAGGGTGTTCCTTCCGGAAAATTAGGCATTTTGCCGTGAGGCCTGTTTGGGCGTTTCTGTTTAACCTTTTGAGTCGTGCTGATGTTGACAACCGCCGGGCTCGCGGCCTCGACAATTTGCGTAAAATCCGGTAATGGCCGAGCGTGCCCAGCACCCGCCCATACTGTAAACATAAGCAGACCGATTAAACCGGCCCATGGTTTAACACTCCAAATATTCATATGTTTCCTCATTCATTTTGCGCTCATAATTTGCTACACGTCTTAATAATTAAAGTTCCGCAACTGCAGTTAGATCACGGCATAGCCACGCTGATTATTCGTCCGTTCACCAACAGAGGTCGACGCGTGTTATCGTTCAACGCGTAAAATCACCGGCTGGTACGCCTCATCGTGACGTATTCGTTTGGCGTATTGGCGTAACCACACCATGCTTAGGCCCAAGCCGCTTACGCCAAACAATATAGCAAACGGTTCACTTGCACTGCTGCCGATTAACACCCCGATCCAGGCACCCAACAGCGAGAAGCTAAGGAGCGCCAGCAACGGTACGGCATATAGCGTAAATGCCCCTTTTACTAACGCCGATTCGCCTAACCCTAAGCAAACAACGTCACCAACCTTAGCCCTGATCCGATTAATCACTCGGACGCGCGAGCGCTTCGTACCCACGACCCGAGATAACGTTGCCGTGCCGCAGCCCTTATTCATCTTACAACCATCGCAAGCGTTTCTTCGGAACGTTTCCACCCAAGCGACATCACCATCTGACGCGATGACAGTGCCTCGTTCTTCGATCATTTGCTCCGCTTCCTATGTCAAGAATTTATTGCTACGGTAAAATAACTCACTCTGCATCTAGTTAATAAGAACACTACCGGCGAAGAAAGTTTTTAGACGACACTCGTTTTTTGACATGAAACGTCTAAACACGTGCCAAATACGACGTTTCCCTATCGCCACAGCACTCAAGCGACCACCGCTCTTAACTATTCAACTAGGGCCCGTTGCACGTGGTTCGGGATTAGATTATGTTTCAGGAAAATAGTTTTGTTTTCGAATCACCGCAGGAATTTCACTGACTGACCGATGAGCTTAACCGTTTCAAGCGGAACGTCGCCAACCACGGTGACTTGGTGACCTTTCACAACGTTACCGAATGCATTAACGGCACCCATGCGCGAATCCCCAATAAACGGACGGCTTTTATTTACGGTTCGTTCGATAAACACTGAGACCGACGCAAGGCCGTCCGTAAACACCATATGCTCGTGCGCAGGTTGTTCTGCGTCCGAAGACCGAAAGTAGTGCTCCGTTAATAAGAAGCCGGAAGGTATGTTGGCCACCTGCCAGTTGGAGTTTGCTCGTTCAACGGGTTCCACCGCGCCAACCGCACCTGCCGCGTCTTCTTCACCGCCGTCACCCCCGCCGTCCACCAGTATTTCGGCCTGCTCATCCTCTAAGAGTTTGATGTTCGTAAACATAATCTGCTCAATGATCTGCCCCGCCGCATCCACCATGTCAGATCTCAACACCAAGCCGGTGTCCTTGTCTAACCACAAAGAAAAACCGTAACGGTATTTATCTTTCGGCGTAATCTCTACTACGTTGGTCAGGCGCCCCGCGACGCGATTTTCCCCCTTTAAAACTAACCGGTAGTTGGCGTCTAACGCCTCATCGAAACTCAAAGGTGGCCCGGACAACACACCCGTCTGCCCCGCCGGTAACGGCCTCTGCCTGCTACCCGCATATGTGGGACTAAGCGACCGGCCGTCTTGAATGACTTGATGAGCGGGACCGCTTAAGGCGACCAATTTTTCACGCTCTATCTGCCCGTTGGCAGCGTGAACGATTTTCATTGCCACTAACTGCGCGCTGCAGCGATAGATGAACGTCCCTTCGTAGCTATGACGTAAGCTGGCGTCCGAAATCCCGTCTAACCAATGCCGAATCTCACTATTTGCTTCCTCGTTCGCCCACGTTAGGCATGGAATTACGAGTAACAACACTAGCCATTCACTTTGTCTATTCGCAACCATGAATCACTTAATCACTTTGTATCGCTGTAGTCGTCGATATCGAGCCGAAAATAGGGTCCGCCGGGGTACGTAGGATGTCAGATTAAGGATTGGAGCATACCACTTTTCCTGTTCTTCAACGTTCCGCCTACTGACCCGCCTTAAACGTCACCACCCTCACGTTAGGCGGTAACCCCCGTCGCGACATGGAAGACGTTGAGTTTTCGTGATTGATCACATAGGAGCGAAGTTTCGGTTCAATTTCGGTGCTCGGTACTGTTTCGTTATTCTGCTCAAGGTCTATTTCTGGCAGGGCGGCAATCTGCTGCTGGGGCATCCCCTGAATAATAGGCCGGTTATCCGCTAGACGTGGGTCGTCTCCGTGAAGGCCTTTCTCGATCATTCCAACGGTCACGAAACCAAAAATGGCGACTGACGCTGCGACGGCATACCCGACGGCAGTCTTACTTTGAAGCAGCTTCGAGACGGTGCGATTTCGGGTGGGACAAAAAATGGTGGGTTCTTCTTCAAGGGCCTTGGAGACGCGGCTTGCTAAGTCATGCTGAATGGTGTTGGGGAGGTTATTTCTTAATGCGTCTCCGATGATGTGGTAGCGCTGCCAACATTCGCGAAGCGTTTCGTCCTTGTACACGTCGTTGAGCAGTCTCTCCGCTTCGTCACCACGCAACTCCCCGTCCATAAACGTCGAGATTTTCTCAGTCATTCTCTCTGCCATTTGACACTTCCTACGCTTCAGTCGGACAACACTTTATGTAGCCGATTGTTAATTGCTTCTCGCGCCCTGAAAATTCGGGATCTAACTGTTCCCACAGGACAGGCCATCGCTTCTGCTATCTCCTCGTAGCTCAACCCTTCTAGTTCACGAAGAGTTATAGCCGTTCGGAGATCCTCAGGCAAGTTCTCCATTGCCTCTACAACGGTCTTCTCCACCTCATCCTTTAACAAAAACTCGTCAGGCGTACCGTAATCCTTTAGATCGGTCTGGCCTTCGTATTGTTCCGCATCTAACACCTCAATATCTACGGCAGGTGGTCTCCGGCTCTGCGACACTAAATAGTTCTTAGCGGTGTTTATCGCTATACGGTACAGCCACGTATAAAAAGCGCTATCCCCACGAAAACTTGGAATGGCCCTATAGGCCTTCAAAAAAGCCTCCTGTGCGACGTCGAGAGCTTCATGGGGATCGTGCACATAGCGGGATATTAGCTTGATAACCTTGTGCTGATATTTCAGAACCAGGACATCGAATGCCTTTTTCTCTCCCCTTTTTATACGCTCGACCAATTCGCGGTCAACGCTTTGCTCGCCCATTAGGGCTTTCCCCTTTCAGCGCGAGCCTTTTCGTGCACTCCGGTAGCATAGACAGTGATATCGATTTTTAGTTCGTTTTTTATTAAAAAATTTGTAATATTTTGACACAGTTAGCAAAAACTGTCCCAATTTACAACCCCATATCGCGACCGGCAGCAGACGTCAGTGATAATTAACCCCACCCTATTCTAATGCCTGGGTGCACATTATACTCAAAACATGGACTATCAGTACCAATATGACGTCGTTGTCATTGGCGGGGGAGCAGCGGGATTAACGTTGGCGCTTCACCTGGCGCCGACGACACGTATCGCTTTGATAACAAAAGGCCCTTTAAGCGAAAGCGCTACTCTCTACGCTCAGGGCGGAATATCGGCGGTATTAGATGAGAGTGATTCTACGGAATCTCATATTAGGGATACGCTAGAGGCCGGCGCGAGCCTTTGCGATATGGAAGCGGTTCGGTTCGCGGTTGAGCACGGTCAAGAATGCATTCGCTGGTTAACTTCGTGCGGCGTGCCTTTTACGCGCGAGACTGAATCCAACAGAAGTCATTCCTATCATCTCACTCGTGAGGGCGGCCATAGCCATCGACGCGTTATCCATGCTGCCGACGCCACCGGACGGGCGATTGAAACAACCCTCGAACAACGGATCCACGCACACCCTAATATCGATGTTTTTGAACAACATATTGCTATAGACCTCATTACAACGGCGAAACTGGGCATAGCTTCTTCACGTTGCGTCGGCGCATATGTTCTTGATAAACAAAGACAAGAAGTTCATACGTTTCGAGCGCCGTTCGTTGTCCTGGCAACCGGCGGAGCCGGTAAAGCCTATTTATACACCAGCAACCCAGATGTCTCCACCGGCGACGGTATCGCGATGGCATGGCGAGCGGGCTGCCGCGTCGCCAATATGGAATTTATCCAATTTCACCCCACCTGCTTGTACCACCCCGAGGCCAAATCGTTTCTCATTACGGAAACGGTTCGTGGCGAGGGAGGGAAGCTACTGCTCCCCGACGGCGGTCGCTTTTTATCTAAGTTTGATCCCCGCGCCGAGCTGGCCCCCCGAGACATTGTCGCCCGCGCTATTGACCACGAAATGAAACGACTCGGAATCCCATGCATCTACCTGGATATTAGCCACAAACCGGCAGAATTTACATTACGCCACTTCCCGACGGTGTATCAGCGGTGCCTCGAGTTTGGCTATGACATGACAAAACAGCCTATCCCAGTCGTCCCTGCCGCGCACTATACCTGCGGTGGTGTCAAAACGAGTATTCGGGGCCGGACGGATATTGTTGGCCTGTACGCCGTTGGCGAGACAGCCTATACGGGTTTTCACGGCGCTAACCGTATGGCCAGCAACTCTCTTTTGGAATGCCTTGTATTCGCCATGTCGGCCGCCAAGGACATCGAGCGTGAACTTAAGACAGCACCTCCCCCGCCGCCCCTTCCGGACTGGGATGAAAGCCGCGTCACCGTCTCTAACGAAGAAATCGTGGTCGCGCACAACTGGGACGAGCTACGCCGGTTTATGTGGGATTACGTCGGTATCGTGCGTACAACTAAACGTCTTGAGAAAGCTAAACGCCGTGTCGACCTCCTGACGAAGGAAGTCGAAGACCATTACCGACATTATCGCATCACCAATGATGTGATCGAGCTTCGCAACCTGACGCTCGTTTCGGAATTAATCATTCGCTCAGCACTATCGCGTAAGGAAAGCCGTGGCCTGCACTTTACAACCGACTATCCCACGCCGGATAACACAAAGCGGCCGACCCCCACTGTCCTTTGCCCGCCTAACTACGGACGCGAGCAAGAACGGCCCGGTACAGACCCGCACCTAACGCTCGTTTGAGGTGTGCCGGAGTTTTTTGTAGTTCAACACTCCCGCACGTGCAGGTTATGAATCTTTAAGAAAGAGGTGAGCGCCGATTTGTGCCGTGGCAACCTTAAATTTCGCCCACTTCGGATTAGCTAAGCGGGGGGCGTAATAATAGAGTGCGCCGCGTGTTACATCCATCGCGCCTTTAGTTATCTGCATGAACCGAAAATAATTGTTATAAATGTAGCTCGCTATACGTTGCGATCTCCGCCATGCTCTTTTATCCCGTGGTCGATCGCTGCGCCCGTCGTGCGTCCAGCTGAATTGCTTGCGCTGCCACACGACACCACAAACGCTATTGGGGTAGCGATGGCTTACCATCCGATTCATCGTGACATAAGCTACCGCCAATTGACCTTCGTGAGGCTCGCCACGGGCTTCGTGATAAATATTGAGCGCTAAACAATGAAGATCATCTTTTATCGCTTGGGCCAGTGCATTAACTGGCCCAGCAATCAACAACATAAGGAATGCCAATTGTTTCATGATGTAGCTACCGTCTTTAGTCGTTCACGGTCAGCAAAGCCACCCTGTAATTGCTTGTCGAAGCGCTCCCTTTAGAACGACGAACGCGGTTGGCTTGTATTAGCTCTACTCTAACGTTGCAATAATCTCCGTCGCTTGAGCAGCTCTGTTGCAGATGCTTCGGTCTTGCGCTCAAATATCTCGGATTTCACGTACAGCGACGACCCTAAACGCAATAACACTATGCACTGAGCCTCTTATGCCTACTCGAAAAGCTCATCCGCCGGGAAAATTATGCAATGATAGGGTTAATCCTCAACCCAAAGCTAATTGCTTATTATTTGTGATAAAGTCTACCAGAAACGACAACCACGACGAAAGTTAAAAAGTGTAAAACCTACCGACAATCACCTTTAAGGGCCGCGGAAGATAATAGTTATCCAAAGATTGCGCCGGATTTTTGCTCAGGTTCAAGGCACGGCAAGTGGCGCATATTGAAATATGTAACACTTGCCGTAACGCAGAAGCTGAGTGAAAAGACAAGCAAGGTTGGATAATTATTTATTTCCGCAGCCCTTATTCTGGGCAGTGACGCGACATTAGGGCCTTCATTGGAGAAGCTGGGGGCGCGTTTGGATACAATGTATATTCGGCAAAGTATTTTTGAGCCTAAGGCCGTCATTGCGGAAGCTTTTCCGCCAGTCGTGATACCGCCGGGTTTTGCGGCACAGACGAGCGAAGAAGAGCTCGAAACGCCGGTGCGATTTTTAGCAGAGCAGAGGCCCTTATTAATGA
>CALZJI010000102.1 GCA_945787615.1 uncultured Chromatiaceae bacterium
CATAATCTATGCCGCCGCCCATCAGCCCAGCGATCGAAAATCCAAATCGAGCTTTGTCGGATAGTTTCTTAACGAGAAAAAAGCTGGGAACACCGGCGGGAAGCCCTGCATTACCACCATCATTTCCAGCCGCCTCAGCAACTGAGGAATCAAACCGAACATTAGGCAGAATAAGCTGCAGTCCCGCCACCCATTCATTGTCCTCAACGCCTGTCATACCGGCCGGATTGGTCCAGCTGGAATCAGCCGCGAAAGTGTTTGTGGGATTTGCTACCCCTGCGGTGCCTAAACTACCCGGCGTTCCCAGTTCAGCAAGGTAGAAACCTGCGGCCATGACCGTCTGAGCAGAGAAAAGAAGGCCGCCCCCGAACAATAGGCGGTGACAACGATCGAGTCCGCTAGCGTTCATGTCTACACTCTCTATGTTAGTTATTCGACCTTTCCGACCATTGTCTCCCAAAGCGCCTTGTTGGGTCAAACGATCACGGCGGTATTCATCGCAGGCGCTGCACGTCATCTACTTCGAAAGCTCGTAGGTTGGGGTGAGTTTGCGAACTCCAACAATTAAATGGTTAGGTCCGCGGAAAAAAATAATTGTTCAAAATTGCGCCGGATTTTTGCCCAGATTCAAGACGCGGCAAGCGGCGCATATTGGAATATGCAACAATTGCCGTAACGCAGAAGCTGAGTAAAAAGACAAGCAAGGTTGGACAATTATTTTTTTCCGCGGCCCTAACCTCCGTGCATCCACCTGGATCGGGCGTTCGGAAAATCAGGGTGCTGAAGACAGTGGGGAGTTGGAACTGCTGCTTTAACATAGTGTGTTGTCCTAATAAAGGAACCTACAGTGAATAATAAACTCATTTATTTAGTTCTCGCTTTGATCATCAGGGGTAAATGGGGTCAGCATCGATTTAGGACTCGCGAAAAAATAACTTACGATTTTCACATCCCATCTTCGGGCCATCTTTGAACAATACTCAATCGCAAAATCCTTGAATTAGCCGGGCTAGTCCTGCGGTTTCGCTCAATCGGATTGTCCAAATCTGACCCAAATCTGGGCGCGAAAAATACGAAGTTATTTTTTCGCGAGCCCTTAATCCAGGAGAAACAACGTGCCTATCGTAATTTGTTTCAATATTCCATTGACGAGGATGAACTGCAGTCTATTCGCGAAGCAACCAATAAGGGCAGGGCTCTGGGAAATGACCAATTTAGAACTGAAATCGAAGCCCTAAGCGCATGACGCGTTTCACCTCTACCTAAAGGGAGACCTCCTAAGAGAACATAGCATCGAAGCTATACCCGTGGCGTTTGAGATTTAGGTGTTAAGAGTGCGTCATATTCATTTCGTGGCAAGGCTAAATGACGAGTAATAGCCGTACTATTGCGAGGAGTTTAAACGTAGACATGGAATGAAGAGGGCGTGCTATTGACACCTAAATCTCAAACGCCACGGGTATAGCTAGGCTACCCTTAGGGGCCAAGCGCTGCGGCATTCTTAGGAACTATAAATCTAAGAACACTTTATCGCCTCAATCGGATAGATGCATCACGAAGGATTCCAAAATGGAAGATAAGAAAAAATTACAACGCCGGGAGTTTATAAAAAAGGTCGGCGCCGGTTCGCTAGTTGCCGGAGGCCTTGCGGCAGGCACGACGCCGGTACGCGCAGCGCGAAAACGTTTTAACTGGAAACTGACCACCACCTGGCCACCGAATTTTCCCATTTTCCAAGATGGGGTAAAACGCTTCGCCAAAGACGTTAAAAAAATGAGTGGCGGTAAGCTCAATATCAGTGTTTTTGCCAGCGGCGAGTTGATCCCGGCCATGCAGACCTTCGACGCTGTTTCTCAAGGGTCAGTACAAATGGGACACGGCGCCGGTTACTATTGGATCGGTAAAATTCCAGCTGCGGCGTTTTTCACCGCCGTGCCCTTTGGCATGAATGCCCAAGGGATGAACGCCTGGCTTTATAGTGGTGGCGGCTTAGCGCTGTGGCGGGAAATCTATGAGCCCTTTAATTTGGTTCCTTTTCCCATGGGAAACACCGGGGTACAAATGGGGGGCTGGTTCCGTAAGAAAATTGAGTCCGTCGCCGACCTAAAAGGGCTAAAGATGCGTATCCCCGGTCTGGGCGGCAAAGTCATGGCCAAAGCGGGCGTCAATCCGGTGTTGTTGGCCGGAGGGGAAATCTATACTGCATTAGACAGAGGCACCATCGACGCAACGGAATGGGTAGGGCCGTTCCATGATGAACGCTTAGGCCTCTATCGTGCCGCGAAATACTATTACTACCCCGGTTGGCACGAACCCGGCCCCACGCTGGAACTCACCATCAACCGTGAAGCATGGGAGGAACTTCCAAAGGAATTTCAATTAATCATCGAAAACGCCGCCACGGCCAGTAACTTGTGGATGCTGTCCGAGTTCGAAGCTCGTAACTTGGATTCCCTCCACACACTAAAAAATAAGTACAAGGTGGAGGTTTTAGAATTTCCAGCGGACGTTATTAAGCAACTACGCCAATACACCGCAGAGGTCTTGGACGAAGAAGCGAAAAAAGATGCAACATTTAAAAAGGTCTACGATGCGTATAATGCGTATCGTAAGACCAACGACGCCTGGAACGCCATCTCTGAAGCATCCTACGCGAAGGCGTTACGTCTGTAGAGCGGGTCGTTGTTAATGAGGGAAGCCTCGCTCCCAATTCTCACCAGCGATCGTCGCGAGACCGCGGAGCGTATTGTGAAAGGCGGACTAGCCAAATCCCTGCATCTCGTCCATTACTCCCGGCAACCAAGTCGCGATTTCAGGGAAATAGATAATGCCCGCAAGGGCGACGATTTGTATAAAAACGAAAGGGATGATTCCGCGATAGATTTGGGCGATGCGCACCTCTGGCGGCGCCGCCGCCTTGAGATAGAACAACGAAAAGCCAAACGGCGGCGTTACAAAAGACGTTTGCAGGTTCAAAGCGATTAGTACTGCGAACCATAACAGATCAATACCCATCAACTCGGCGATGGGCGCCAAAATCGGCACGACAATAAAACATATCTCGAGAAAGTCCAGGAAAAAACCCAAAACGAATATCACCGCCATGCTAACGGCGATGAAGCCCCACTCGCCGCCAGGCAGTTCGATAAGCAGTTCTTCCATTAGCAGGTCGCCGCCCATGCCGCGAAAGACCAACCCAAATGTTGTGGCGCCAATGAGGATTAAAAAGACCATGCTGGTCATCCGGGTGGTCTCTCGGGTCGCATCTTTTATCTTGGCAAGAGATAATCGTCCGTGGGTCGCTGCCAAGATCATGGCGCCTACGGCGCCCACCGCGGCTGACTCCGTCGGGGAAGCCACGCCGAAAAAGATAGAGCCTAGAACGGCCAGCACTAATATCAATGGCGGCAACAAGCTACTAAGAACCCGCCGCGCTAGACCGTTCGCCTCCTCCTCGTCCCTGTGCAAGCGCTGAACCACCGGCGCGTCGGCAGGGCGCACTACTCCTACAAACAAAAGATAAACGATAAACAATGCGACCAACACCAAACCGGGCACCAAGGCGCCGGCAAAGAGCTGGCCGACGGGTACGCCCATGACGTCTCCCAATAGGATAAGCACGATGCTGGGCGGGATGATTTGCCCTAACGTTCCGGACGCCGCAATAGTTCCCGTCGCCAAGCTCGTGCGGTACCCGTGGTTTAACAAAGCCGGAAGCGCGATAACGCCCATGGTCACCACCGTGGCGCCGACAACACCCGTGGTCGCGGCAAGCAAGGCGCCGACCAAAACAATGGACACCGCCAAACCACCGCGCACCCGGCCGAACAATAACCCCATGGTTTCAAGAAGCTCCTCGGCGAGGCCGGATTTTTGCAATATCACACCCATGTAGACAAAAAGCGGCACCGCCAAAAGGGTGAAGTTGGTCATTACGCCCCAGATCCTCAGGGGCAACAGCTCGAAGAACTCCAAGCCGAGAAATATGGCGCCAAACACCATGGCGACGGCACCCAAGGTAAACGCCACCGGATAACCCAACAGCAGCGCGGCAACCGCGGCGCCGAACATCATCAGCGCCCAGGTTTCCATTTCGAGAAACTCTAACAGGAGGTCCGCGATAAACTCCATCAAACGGCCTCGGGTTTATCTGGGGCGGCAGGGCGACAAAAAATAACCTGAGCGCTGCGTATTGCCAGCGCTAGCCCTTGCAGGGCAATCATGGAAAACCCCAAGGGAATCGACGCCTTAAGCAAAAACCGGTAGGGCAGGCCGCCGGGATCGGGAGAACCCTCTCCGATTTGGAAAGCATTGTAGACGAAGGGCCAACTGCTGACGATGATCAGCACGCAAAATGGCAATAGAAACAATAGGGTACCAAATAAATTCACCCATGCCTGGCGACGCGGCGTCATCCACTTGGCTTGATACAGCACATCAACACGAACATGGCCATCGTGTTTGAGGGTGTAAGCCGCACCCAACAGGAATACCAACGCAAACAAATGCCATTCCAGCTCTTGCAACGCCACTGAGCCGGCTTGAAACAAGTAGCGCATGGCCACGTCGTAGGTAATCAGCAACACCATGGCCAACACCAGCCACGCGACCAAGCGGCCCGACCACTCGCTTAGCCATTCGATTGCGCCAGCAAGGCGGTTGCCTAAATTTATAAGGGGATTCACAAGATCTATTCGTTATTGTTCTTTCAGTGAGGCCGCATTTTACCCTTTTTTTCCTCGTATATGTAGGGAGAAGCCTTCAAGCGCGGCTAACGCCTCGCCGCCGCCAGGGTCCTAACCCCCATTCTCCACAGAATCCACGGACCGTGGGAACGAGTACCATTGAACGGGTTTATTGACGGGATTTCTTGTGTCGTCGTCTCGCGTGCTGCCGTGTCATCAGGTGACGTAATGGTTACAACGTCGCCATTCCTCGAGGCGAACGTCCTTTCAGGGCGTCTGTCCCCTTGTTTCAGAGTTAGCAGCGTCGCGTATCTTCTGCTGTTGGCGCGCTTTTTCTACCAAATTAAGCGATTGTGCCCACTCTGTCCTGCAAAAGTCCTCGAACTCTGACATTAACTCTTTTTTGGGCACCAACGGTTCTTCGATGCGTGGTTGTCCGACGATAAGTTCGTAATGGGAAAGCAGACGTATGTATTCTCGACGTTTGGTGTTTGATATTACAATAGGAGGATAGCCAGAGGTGATAACAGGAAC
The DNA here is from genome assembly GCA_945787615.1 of uncultured Chromatiaceae bacterium. Taxonomy (GTDB): domain Bacteria; phylum Pseudomonadota; class Gammaproteobacteria; order JAADHS01; family JAADHS01; genus CALZJI01. The sequence continues at coordinate 5,220 of CALZJI010000102.1, forward strand.
GTTGGCTACTAATCGCGCGACCCGGCCATTGCCATCGAAAAATGGATGGATTCTTACAAACGAAATATGCAATTCGCTATAAACCGTTAATGCTTCCTCCTGGTTTAATTCACCGTTACTTGAATCGTTGAAGAATTCGATCCATCGGTCCATCAAACAAGGGGTGTCCGCTGGGGTCGCGTACTCTAAGTACACCTGCCTTTCATCATCTGTCACCACGTAAGTTCCGTTGGGCTCAACTTTCCAGCCGCCAATCGGCTTGTATATATCGGCCACTCGCTCAGTTTGAACCGCTTGGTGTAGTTTTAATAACTGATTGGCGCTCAGCGCTTGAGCCTGTGTAACGATTTCATAGACAATCTCTATTGCTTTTGCATGTCCCGCGACCTCTTCATGGTCTTTTAACGGTTTGCCTGATACGGTTAAGCCTTCTTCAATTACGAACGCGGTCTCACCAAGCGTTAGCGTATTGCCTTCTAAAGCGGTAGAGGTATGAGTCCAAAGATTTCGCAATTGGGCGAGTAAATTCGCTTTAATATCGTTGTCGAGACCATCCAAAAATTTCATGGCGTATATCGCGCGTATGAGTGCATAAGAAAAATAGTAGCATTTTAGACGTTTTATTGGCTATTAATCAGATCCTAGCCCGATTTCTTGCACGTCGGCGAATAGCTCTCATGTCCGTTTGGCATGAAAAAGATATGGTCATCTCTCAGAGTGTGCCGGGTAAGGAATCGTGGTTGAGGGTCGATGCGTTCAACGCGAAGGAGGCCGAGGATGAAAACGTTTTTGGGGAAAGCTGCGAAAAAGATCACGGGCGTGTTGTCTTGTTACGACCGGATGCTGTTCCGTGGTTATCTTCCGATAATGACGGTGGTGATTATAATGTGTACGCAATACCTTAATGAAAGGAAAAGGCCGCCTGTATAGGCGGCCTTAGGTTTGTCATATAATTTCAGCTATGCTGATTTATATGGTTTGATCACTGGCAGTTGTAGTGTCACCTTCTGCTATTGGATCGATGGAACACGCGGTTCCAGTTACAAAGCTATCAAAGCAAGGATCTTCAGCTAGATAACCGAAGTCTGGCCCCGAAACCTCTTCACCGCCAGTAACGATTACTTCATCACGAGAGTATTCGCCGGTGGTTGATGAGTAGCTTTCATTAACGACACGTAAGATGCCACCCCATGTATCGAAGAATACATTACTTTCCCAATCGGGCCAGAAATGCATTTCGCTGTCATCTAGGGCACCATCAGCGTCAGCGTCTTTAAACAATAGGATTTGTTTATGAGCATTAGCGTCGCCACTCAAGAAGTCACCAAGAGTTGGAGTAAGTGAGTATGTTGTGCCGCTGATGGTTCCAACTAGTACAGTTGTTTTCTCCCATTGATTGACCAGAGCGTCCACGTTGTATTGCTCTTTAATCAATGCAACTTTCCAGTCTTCTCCTAGACCGTCTGGCACTTCACCGCTAACAGTAAACGTTGCACCTAAATCCAATGGATCGCCAACATGGAACTCAGCGAATGCGCAACTGCCGCTACCTAGCTCTTCGTTGGTTTGTGTATCAACAAACTGCACGCAGACATTAGCGTTATAAGAGCCGCCTGATTGCAGGTCATTTTTACTTAACCGTACTGGCACAGTATAGGAAGTTGTGAACAATCTTTGGTCACGTTCCCATGTGCTGAAGATATGCTCCCAGCCACAACCGAACTCGTCACAACCAGTGTTCAAGCCAATATCGAGTGAATAGGCCACTTTAACGCCTTCAGGCAATTCTACGTCGGGCTTTTCCCAGCTAACTGTAATTTTGGCCATATCATCGACACCGTCAGAATCGGTATCCTCATTAAGCGCAAAAGTAGTTACACCACCCGCTTCTTGCCATGCAGTCATGAGTTCATCCCACTGAGTACATGGTCCCGAACTGAATTCACACTCTTTAGGCCAGTGTGGCATACCGTTAGGTGAAGTCAACGTTGGACGAACATCTAACATGCCTACTAAGACTTTCTTATCAAACTCTTTAGTAGCCACTACAGCGCCGGCGCCATCCATTACTCTTACTGTATAAACACCGGATGTAAAGTCAGTAACAATGTCGTCTAATGTTAGATTAACAAAACCACCGGATGACGTGTCAGATTGAGTTTCAGCTTCCGCCATACGCCATGGGTCAAATGCGAAACATGGGAACCAGGCATCTTCGCCGTCTTCTTCGCCACGATGATCGTTAAACAACTCTGCTTCATTGACCATGGTAAGTGTATCAGTACCAGTAGAAGTAGGGTATGTCAGTTCAACCATATAAGCGCTATAATCTGTTCCGCTTTGTTCGTTCAAACCGGCGACCATAGACGCAGGGTCGGCCATACAAGTGAATACACTCAAACTGTCATATTCAGTTCCATGACCAGTCTGTTCATCATGAATCCAAGCGCGGTTAGGCCATAGGTCTAACTCAGTTATTTCTACGCCTGACAATGTGTCAAGATAGGATTGCTCAAAGAAACCTAGCAACTGCATTAATCCTGGGTTGCCTTGACCTGTTTCCGCATAACCTGGGTCAAAATACATAGGATCGAAGTCGATAGCATCGCCGTGTTCGACGTTAACACTGTCGCCATCGCCGCCTTCAGTTGATACTACGCCGCCCAATTCTTCACCGTTGACCTCTTCGTAACGATTTGGAATATACTCATCAACAACGTAGATCACAAAGGTAACGCCTTGTGGCATATCTAGCACGGTTTCGAGATCAAGCGTTCTATCTTGCCATTCGGCCTGTTTGAAAATTCCAGGAATGATGCCAGGAATCTCAGCTAAATCTGCGAGTTCTTCTTCAGTGATCGTGCCAGCGGCTTTCTTGTCGAGCAAAGAGTAAATCTCATCAAGCGCTGCTTCAAAATCGGCTAAAGCGTCACTTTTACTCAATCCTAAGCTGTTTAGATCAACACTTAGAGAATGATCAAAATCTACGCCAGCAGAAATTGCGCCAAACAAGTTCCCAATAGTCTCAGTACGATCTTCGATATATTTAGCAATGAAGAAATCGACAAAAAAGTCAGGCACATCATCGTCGCCCAATAATTCTAGGAATACACTACGAATCAGCGCTGCTCTACCTGCTTCTGATGTGATATCAATCGATTGAAGGCCTCTTACTTCCTCTTCAACTTTAACGATATCAATGCCTTGTGCAATTTCTTCATTAGAAAGCAAGCTTCCCGCCGTTGAACTAAGGTTGTTATTTTCCGCGTAGGCAACGTTGTCATCTTCGGCTAAGTCATTAACATCAGTAATGTAGTTGCCACTGTCATCTCTTGGCGCTTCGACGGTCATGGACGGAATTTGTACTGCACCACTTGCAACCAAACCTACGATGGCCTCTTTCACTGCTGAAATAATGCTTTCAACCACCTCCTGGTCAACAGACTTACCTTCAGTCGCTGTAAGAATCGCGCTAACTAACGTATCAACAACGACTGTTGTTTGAGGAGACATGTCAGTGGCTGCCGCAGCAGTGCTACCCTCTGGCACCGCAACATCCACTTTCATCTCGATGGCTTGATTATCATCAAGAATCTTGACATATTTCACCACGTAGCTAACACCATCTGCGATGCCGTCACAGGCGTAAGCAGGATTACCTTGGTCATCTGCTTCATCAGTAAAGCTACAGTCCATACCTGTATCTTCTAACTCACCGTCACTACCAACGACGTAGAGTTTTACTATTGCATTCTCATTGGATCCCGTGTCATGTAACGAACGAGCAAGACTTCTCGCCTGGGAAAATACAGGTAAAGCAGGAGAATTTAGGTTTTGCGCATCTGCACCCGAGAGCGAAGAAAGCGAAATATTGCCTGAAATACTTGAGGAACCAGCGAACGGGTTGGTGTCCGTTGTAGTATCGTCATTAGTATTGTCGTTCGTATTGTCATTAGTGGAGTCATTAGTCGTGTCATTGTCTAGTTGAGTGGAAGTACTGCTTCCACCGCCTCCCCCCCCGCAGCCGGCAACAAGCACCGATGTTAGGCCTATAGTGGCCAGAATATTAAATAGCCGTGATGTTTTCAACGTACTCTCCTTCTTACTTCGTTATGCCAAAAGTGACGATCTGGGATTACTATCGTGCGAGAGACGATAAAGTTGAGCCGTTTCTATCAATATTTTTTTTTTTTGTGGCATTAATCAAGAATTCATTAGTGAAGAATATTTCGCGCAAAAAAATGGGGGCGCATCATGCGCCCCCGTTGGTTTTATGGCGATCTCCCTCTCGCCTTTCTTCTTTTTACCCTCAACTGTAAAAATCAATAATCTGTCGAGCTACTCCTATAGGTGTCTCTTCACTTAGGTGTCTCTTCACTGACAGGCTTAACGGACGAGGAAAGAAAGGATTTATACTTTTGGCGGGGGTATATATGGAAAGTGCGATGCACCGGACAAAAGTGAACTTTTTTCGTTTTGCCTTGATTTAGTGGCGCAAAAATTGCCTGATACGCGAGGATTAGTCAGCCCCTGGAGTATCGTGAAAACGGGCCCTGAACGCGTTTTCGCGCGTACGCCGGATTTTGTTGAATCTGCCGACATCGGCCTCTCTCCGTCATCGTTGTCATAAGA
>CALZJI010000103.1 GCA_945787615.1 uncultured Chromatiaceae bacterium
CCGCCGCCGCGAACTGCCTGACGTGCCTGCGAGGTACTTGGCCTTAAACCGGTTTCTTTAATCACAAGCGAAATGGACATCGACGGCCCGCCGGAGCGTAACGTATATTCCGGCATGTTATCCGGTATAACGCGTTCTTTAAACCGTTGCTCAAAATCGGCCAACGCGGCTTTGGCTGATGCCTGATCGTGAAAACGCGTGATAAGCTCCTGGGCGAGTTCCACCTTCATATCGCGCGGATTGGCGTGTCCTGAGTCGGCCCGACGGCGCATTTCCTGAATCTCTGAGGACGTTTTTACTAACGAAAGCAATTCAAAGTATCGCCACATGAGCTCGTCAGAGATGGACATGATTTTCCCAAAGATTTCGTTAGGCGGCTCCGCTACGCCAATATAATTCCCGAGTGATTTCGACATCTTCTGAACACCGTCCGTACCTTCAAGTATAGGCATCGTCATCACTACCTGCGGATTCTGACCGTAATGTCGTTGTAACTCCCGACCAACCAGCATGTTAAACTTCTGATCCGTTCCACCCAATTCCACGTCGGCCTTCATCGCCACCGAGTCATAACCTTGAACGAGCGGATAAAGGAACTCGTGCAATGCGATAGATTGACCTGACGAATACCGTTTTTGAAAATCATCACGCTCTAACATACGCGCAACGGTATGTTTCGCAGCCAGCTGCACGAGATCGGCAGCGGACATTTCGTTCATCCAGCTCGAGTTGAACATGACCAATGTCTTCTCGGGATCCAGCACCTTAAAGATTTGTTGCTCGTAAGTACGCGCATTGTCGATCACCTCATCGCGAGTTAACGGTTTGCGCGTCGCATTTTTTCCGGTCGGATCGCCAATCATGCCTGTAAAATCGCCAATCAAGAATATGACCTCATGACCCAGATTTTGAAATTGCCGCATTTTGTTCAGCAACACGGTGTGGCCAAGATGCAAATCCGGGGCGGTGGGGTCAAATCCAGCCTTAATTCGTAGCGGCCGCGCCTCCTTAAGCCGTTCGGCCAGAGCGTCGTTGGTTAATGTTTCTTCGACTCCCCGCTCGAGAAGGTCTACCGCTTCGCCAATCGACGCCATACTCATCACTTCCTTCAAGGTAAATCTACAAATAGAGGGGTCGAATTATAATTTATATAGAGATCACAGCGATATTTTTCATAGTATCGAAGCGCATCCAGGTGGCATTGATCGACGCCCAGCAGATGACGTGATTTTGACGCGAGGCCTAAGCCCTTGTTTATGGCGTACACAGGCTTCTAATCCCGTTTCGGCCACAAAAACCTGACTATTTCGAAGCGCGATTGACTATAAATTTTTCTGGATCGCTGCCGTTACCCTAAAACGTTGGAGATGTTGGACAAAAAATGGGACTGGAATTCCGAAAATGACTACCCCAATAACGATCGTTGACGATTCCGCAATGTCGCGCAAGCTCATGACCCGAGCTCTACCCGCCGGTTGGGATGTGGAAATTTCACAGGCGACGAACGGAAAAGAGGCGCTGGAAGCGTATCATGCAGGCAAAGCCGATGTAATGTTTCTGGATCTGACCATGCCCGTCATGGATGGATACGAAGTGCTCGAAACATTGAAAAAAGAAGGCCTGAACACTTTCGTGGTCGTTGTGTCCGCCGATATTCAACCGAAAGCCCAGGAGCGGGTTATGTCACTAGGTGCAATGGCGTTCATTAAAAAACCCGTCAACACGGAAGAAGTGACTAAGATTTTAAAAGAGTACGGGATAATATGAGCATTACGCCACTCACTGAGGATCAGAGGGATGCGCTCCAGGAGGTTCTCAACATTGCCATGGGGCAAGCCGGAGACTCGTTGGCGCGTATTCTCGATGCATTTGTAGAGCTTTCCGTGCCACGAATCCGAATCGTTGAAGTGAAAGAGGTCACAAATACGATTCGGGAAATGGTGGGTAACACGGCAGATGTCACTGCCGTTAGACAAGCATTTTTTGACGACTTGCGCGGTGAAGCGATCGTAGTCATGGACGAAAACGGATGCAGAGATCTCGCAGACCTAATGGGTTACGACGACAACCTCGATTGCCAAGCCGAGCAAGAGCTGTTACTCGATGTGAGCAACGTTTTGGTTGGCGCGATTCTCAACGGTGTCACCGAAACGTTAGGCACATCACTTAGCTATTCGGCGCCCTCCATCATGGCCGAACGCTGCCCGGTGGACCATATCATTGATCCGCGAAATTTATCCTGGACACACGCGCTATTACTCGAAGTCAACTATAGCCTGAAGAATCGCGGCTTCAAAAGCCACCTTCTCTTACTAATGGCCGAAGAAGCCATAGAATCGCTACGCAAAGCCGTAGACGATTTCGTGGAATCCATCTAATGACCATGCAACTGAATTCAGCGCCGTTGCTGGATTTCATCGTTGGTAAAATCAACGTGGGTGTCTTCGTTATAAATAGGGACATGGATATAGTGCTTTGGAACCACTTTATGGAAACCTACAGTGGATTAAAAGCCGATGACGCCGTGGGGACCAACGTATTCGATCAATTTCCCGAGTTACCCCGCAGGTGGCTAGAACGCAAAATCAATAGCGTATTTGTTCTAAAAAACTTCGCGTTTACGTCCTGGGAGCAACGCCCCTACCTGTTTAAGTTCCCGCACAACCGTCCCGTGACGGGGGGGGTCGACTGCATGCGCCAGAATTGCACTTTTCTGCCCGTGCGTAACGAAGCTGGCGACGTAGAACACGTGTGCGTAACGTTGCTTGACGTTACAGACACGAGCATCTACCAAAGCATGATGAAAGACGCGCTTCGGCGACTCGCCGACGCCAGCAATCGAGACGGCTTGACGGGCATTTATAACCGGCGCTTTTTAGAAACGTCGCTTGATAAAGAATTTTCACGTGTCCGGCGCTATGGCGGTACGCTATCGTTTATTCTACTAGACATCGACTTCTTCAAGAAAGTTAACGATAACCTTGGCCACCTCGCTGGAGACGAAGTGCTAAGGCGCGCAGCGGAAATTTTTTCCCACACTATTCGCGATTCGGATACGTTGGGCCGCTACGGTGGCGAGGAATTTGCCGTTATCTTGCCGCAAACCGAGCTCGACGGCGCCGTGATTTTGGCGGAAAGATTACGGCAAAATATCGAAGAGGCAGAAATTCTCTATGACAAAAACCCTATCCCGGTAACCATTAGCTTAGGTGTTACCCAACTGAGTGATGACGTCGCTGCCTATGAACAATTAATAAACGACGCGGACATCGCCCTCTATCAGTCAAAAGAAAACGGTCGTAACAAGGTCACCGCATTTAAGCCGTCTGTATAAGGCGTTATGCACATAAAGAAGTGTATCTTTGTCCGACTACCACCGCACCGCCCCTCGTTTTTTCAAAAGCGTTCTAACGTCAACGCCATAGTAAATACGCGCTGGGGCTGGCCAAACCGTTAAAAACGGTTACAATAGCCGCTGTGAATACTGTGATACGTATGTTCACTTTGTGCCGGGTAATTAAAATATTACGGATACACTGCCGCTATAGAGGAAGGGGCTTAACAAATATTCCGGATGCGACGTGAAAACCAACTCGTTTATCAATCAAGACTATTTATATCGAATTGAAGACGCGCCGGGGAGGGGCCGTAAGATCTCACGCCCGCTTCTACTCCTCGTCGGTGGCGCACTCATCGGCATAGTCGCCGCTTTGGTCTTTATTCCGGATGATGCGAGAGCAACGCGCCCCAAAAAGACCGCCACCGAAGACCCTAGCCATCAAGTCTTGAAGCAGCATGTTACGGCACCCATTACGCTGCCGGAACCCTCTGCAGCACCAACACTTCCGGCGGTACGCCAAGATCAAACACCCCAGCGGACCACTCAGCCCGCCAGGATAGAGCAACGCATCGAATGGCGTACGGTTAAAGTTAAGCGAGGGGACAACCTTGCGGCGATCTTTTCTCGCCTTGGCGTCAGCGCGAAACAGCTTCACGAGATTATGTCTCTCGGGGATGATACAAAAAAACTAAAACGCATCTACCCAGGGGACATCTTTAAAGTGAGCGTAAACAGCTCTAGCGAACTGCAAATCCTAAACTACGAACTCAACGACACCCAAAAACTGGAAATTCGCCGCACGAAAGAAGGATTTGAAGCAGAAACCGTATTATTACCCCTCGACACACGATTAGCCTACGCAAGCGGCACCATAAACAGCTCCCTGTTTGTCGCCGCGCAAAAAGCAGGGCTCACCGATAAACTCACGATGGAATTGGCCGGTATCTTCGGTTGGGACATCGATTTTGCCCTCGACATTCGCGAAGGTGACCATTTCGCTGTGTTATACGAAGAACTGTATCGACACGGTGAGAAACTAAAAAACGGAAACATTGTGGCAGCCGAATTCACCAATCGAGGTGATGCATTTGAAGCGATACGCTTTACACCAGAAAACGGCCGTACAGAATATTACACCCCAGAGGGTTTAAGCATGCGGAAAACATTTTTGCGCACACCCGTCGAGTTTACACGTATAAGCTCTCGCTTTAGTACTGGCCGAAAACATCCCGTGTTAAACCGTATCCGCGCTCATAAAGGCGTCGATTACGCAGCGCCAACGGGGACTCCTGTCCAGGCCACGGGGGACGGTAAAATTATCCACCGAGGCCGCAAAGGGGGCTATGGAAAAACTGTCGCCATTCAACATGGCAACCAGTACAGCACCCTATATGCCCATTTATCCAGTTACGCTCGCGGCGCACGATCCGGGAGCCGCGTACGCCAGGGTCAAGTCATCGGCTACGTAGGACAAACGGGGCTCGCAACGGGGCCTCACTTGCATTATGAATTTCGCCTAAATGGCGTCCATCGTAACCCACTTACGGTCCGCTTTCCCAATGCTGATCCGTTACCCAAACACTACGAGAGCGACTTTCAGCGAGTCGTGGACAGCGTCCTTGCCACAATGGATAGCTATAAGCAAACTCGCGTGGCTTTGAATCGAAGCGAGTAATCTCCGCTGTCAATACAGGACTCCGACTCCCTCCACGATTTATCTGAACAGACCCAACCCCGTCGCGTAATTATTGAATTCCAAGCACGTCCTAACTCGCCTAACACGGTGCAATCACCGATAATTGCGTTCATTGTTTCCTCAAATCTTCACCAAGGCGACTGAGCTATGCCTGAATATTATGTAGGCCTGATGTCTGGAACCAGTATGGATGGAATAGACGCCGTCCTCGTTGATTTGGGCACGATGCCTCCATCCTGCGCTGGCCGTAAGCACCGCCCGATGCCCGGTGATCTCAGAAAACTGCTCATCAATATTGCTACGAGCCAGGCTATTCGGCCCCAACAATTCGCATCTGCGGATGTGCAATTTGGGCGTTTGGCCGCTGAGACCGTGGTCCAGCTTCTCTCCGATACCAAACTTCGCGCTCCAGCGGTAAACGCTATCGGCAGTCACGGACAAACAATTTATCACTGCCCAACAAGTGATACTCCCACAAGCATTCAAGTCGGTGACCCAAATATTATCGCCGAAATCACAGGAATTACGACGGTCGCCGATTTTCGCCGCCGGGATATCGCAGCGAGAGGGCAAGGTGCCCCTTTGGTTCCCGCGTTCCATAACGCCGCATTCTGGTCGCCCGTCGAAGATCGCTGCGTGGTCAACATCGGGGGTATGGCGAATATTACGGTGCTTCCGCGCAATGAAGCGGAACCCGTAACGGGATTTGATACCGGCCCCGGGAACGTTTTAATGGACTTGTGGAGCGAGACTCATACGGGCAATCCCCTAGACAAAGATGGAATATGGGCGGCGGCGGGAAAGATTGACAATCAGCTGCTTACCCACTTCCTTCAGGACTCGTATTTTTCGCTATCGCCGCCAAAAAGCACTGGGCGCGAGTGTTTTAATGCGGATTGGTTAAATAACCACCTCGAGAGCGAAGCCGCTCGTGAAAAACAACACCTAATCCCGCAGGACGTACAGGCGACACTATGCGAACTAACCGCGCTGGCCATTTCGGATGCCATCTGTCGCTGGGCACCTAACACCCAGCGGTTACTCGTTTGCGGAGGTGGCGTGCACAATAAAACATTGCTGCAACGCTTAGAAAGTCACATTTCCTACCCGATTCAGTCGACGACGGAGTTCGGCGTTGAACCGGACTGGGTAGAAGCCGTAGCCTTCGCCTGGCTCGCCAAACAAACCCTGGGCGGGCACGCCGGCAACATCCCGACAGTCACCGGTGCCGTTAGGCCCGTGGTCTTGGGCGGAATATACCCTGGTGGATACGCCTAACAGACAGTCGAAGCGGGCTGCCGAACAACACCAATCGCGTTATCGAAAGGTTGCCGCCCATTTAATTTACTTAGTAGCGGCTCACCTGTATAGGAATGGCAGATGCCAGACTAAGCTCAAATGACCGGCAATTAAGGACTCAAAAAAGGAAGGCCCGCGCGCCCTATTTCGACTGGCGTTCGATTGACAATGGTAATGGGGTAAGACTAACCGATTTTAAACACTAAACGACGACCCACAGCCGCATGTCGTTGTCGCGTTTGGGTTACGGATAACGAAGTGTGCGCCTTCCAAACCTTCCGTATAATCGATTTCAGCACCAACCAAGTACTGGAAACTCATTGGATCGATGAGCAAGGTAACCCCACTTTTCTCGACCACGGTATCCCCGTCGTTGACGCTTTCATCAAAACTAAAGCCGTACTGAAATCCGGAACAACCTCCTCCGGAGATAAAAACGCGGAGCTTGAGGTCATTGTTACCCTCTTCTTCGATTAGGTCTTTGACTTTCTCGGCCGCATTATCGGTAAAAACAAGCGGGCTGGGAATGTCTGAATTCGCGACGTCTGCTGATATTACTTCACTCATGATTGCTTCCTAAGATACATATACTTATTGAATATAATATAATTCTGGACGAAATCAATCAAGTATTATTGGCTTCCGACTGAACCACCGGTTGGCGTTCCTCTTCCACCATTTCGTTTACGTGTATGAGCTGACCGTTCACTTCGGCACCCATGGCCATTTCTATCCGATTATAGTAGATATTGCCGGTGACACATGCGTTGGGCGCCAATTCAACGGTTTCCGTGGCGTGAACATCGCCGACCACGCTACCGTCCAATATGAGATGGGGAACGTGAACATCGCCTTCGATGGTCGCCTCCTCCCCGACGGTAAGTACGGCCATCTGATCCTCCATATCCGAAACATCACCTTTCACCACGCCGTCGATATGCAATCCACCTTGGAACACGATCCCGCCGCGAATCTCGGTTTCTTTCCCTATCAAGGTGTTAACTTTCGAATTGCGGCCCTTCTTTTTACTATCCCACATATGTTTTCACTCCTCATGTGGCCACGTTAGACCATTGGAAAACCTTTTCCACGTCCTTCGCCTTCGCCCCTTGGGGCGTAACGCGAACCGTAACACGCATTGGCTCGAAGGTGTCCGGCAAAATAAAATCACCTTGAAAATTCTGGAAATACTTAAACCGATACTTTAGGCTGGTCATTTCGCCGCCGGACAATTCCTTCAGGGACAACGACTTCTGTTCGCCATCCTGAACACCGGCAACAATGAATGTCACCGTTCCCGTGACCCGCCGCGCCCTCGCCGGACCTTGGATCAATATAAGCTTAAAATGAAAATCATTACCCTCACTAAGACGCTCTAATTTCAGGTTCTGAACTTGCACGCCCAAGGATGCGTCTGCCGGAGATACAATACCTTGGTAGAACGAAACTTGCTGTTTTAACTCCGCGAGCTCATCCTGCAGCAATCTAAGGCTATCTTCGACCGCCGTATACGCTTTTTCATCGACCACCGTGGAACGCTCGAACACGGCAATCTTCTCCCGAAGCTCCATGTTTTCACCGTTGCGTTCACGAAGGCGCAGCTCGAGTATGTTGATCTGCCGCTGGGTTTCATCGGCATCGTAACCCGCCCGCTGGCGGCCAAAATCATACAACCCCCAGCTTCCCCAAGCGAGAAACGCCGTCACTACTGCGACGAGTAAGATCGTGCGAAGCGGCTGTCGCCGTCTAATCACGTGATGCGTCGTTGCTTCTACCATGGCCCAATTCGTACTCTGCCGAGGCTTGCGCAAAGCAACGCCCGGCGACATTCAGGTCGCTCAACTACCCCCTAACACATGAAAATCTCGCCCTGCTACGGCACCAACGCGACGGGTGAGAGGCCGGCCTTTTCATCCAGGTTAAACATAATGTTCATGTTCTGCACCGCCTGACCGGCGGCGCCTTTTACCAAATTATCAATGACGGATAGAATCACGACGACTTCGCCATCCTGAGGTCTATGGACGGCCAGACGGCATACATTAACGCCTCTTACGGTTCGCGTTTCTGGATGTGATTCAGCCGGCAGTACGTCAACAAAAGGCTCATCGCAATACCGCTTCTCATACAATTCCTGCAAATCTACTGAGGCATTCGGTACCTGCGCGTACAACGTAGCGTGAATGCCGCGGATCATGGGTGTCAAATGAGGCACAAAAACCAATTCGACGTTGTCACCGCTGGCCTTGATAAGCCCTTGCCTAATTTCTGGAAGATGACGGTGCCCCGAAACGGCGTACGCCTTTAAACTCTCGCTCGCTTCACACAGCAATGCCCCCAAATTCGCCGTTCGGCCGGCGCCGCTGACACCGGATTTACAATCCGCAATGAGGCTTGATGGTTTCGTTAGCCCATGCTCTATTAACGGCAGGAATCCAAGTTGGACAGCCGTTGGATAACAGCCCGGGTTGGCGATAATCCGAGCAGTGCGGATCTTGTCTCTGGCGACCTCCGGCAACCCATAAATGGCTTCCTCCAGTAGGCCCGGACAAACATGGGGCACGCCGTACCACCGCTCCCACTCGGTCGCTGACTTCAGACGAAAGTCAGCGGCTAAATCGATGATGCGCGTTCCCGCGGCAAGTAATTCCTCAGCCATTTTCATCGCGGTACCGTTAGGGGTCGCAAAGAATACAACGTCGCAGTTTCCCAAAACTTTCGTAGCCGGTGCTGAAAATTTCAAATCAACAACGCCCCGAAGGTTTGGAAACAACGTCGAGACCGCCACGCCCTCCTCCGAACGGGAGGTAATCACAGACAACTCAACCGCCGGATGTGTGGCTAACAAACGAAGCAACTCGACCCCGGTGTAGCCAGTCCCGCCGACAATCCCAACACTAATATGCTTTGAAGTCATTCGTATTACTGAAATTTAAAGTTAAAGTTAGCGCAATATATCAGGAACGGAATCGTTATTATACCTAAGGGTAGGGCTAAAAATGGCCTGCTTCTCGTCAACGAAGAAGCTTTTAACAGTTTTTACACTGCCGTAAGAGGAAGACGATTCGCTGCTTACGCCTAGTGCGGATGTGTGCGTTTTCGTGCGCAACATTGTGCCGATGGCGAAACCAGTATCGATAAATGTTTATCGTGAAAGAAAAACTACCGATAGAGCGTAAAGATAAATGGAGGATCGGGCTCTTGAACCATCTATTTCTGTTGATCAACCGAAACGCCTTGCTGGGCATGTATAAAAACACGATCTATATACGAAACCAAATCGTCTATTTGTTGGGCGGATAAGACGTTTTTCCACGCCGACATCGTCGTACCCGGCAATCCGTCCGCAATAACGCTTCTCAACCGTTGTCTCGTCATCCGCTTTTTAACACCATCGTCGGTCAAATCACGCGGGTGGGGCTGCAAGAAACTTCCTATCCAGTTTTTCCCTGTCCCATCGGCCCCATGACAAAACGCACAATTGCTCTGGAACAGAGCTTCACCCCGTCGTTGGACATCAGTCAAGCCCTCTATCTTCGGCGCGATATCATGAACACCGAAAGGGGTTGCCGCCGAGATAGTGTCTGCGTTGCCAGCTACGTGGTCATAACCTCCCCGAGGAAATGAAATAGAACGACGATTCCAGATCCGCCCCGTATCCTCGAGGCTAGCCCTGTCATGGCAGGTAATGCAGGAATCCATAAAAAGACGTCTACCGACTTGCTGAGCAGCTGATAACGTTTCCCAAGGCGTATCCAAAGCCAATGCTCCCAGCACAAACGGAAATGCCGCGGCAAAGCGTTCATGGTTGGGCCAACCATTTGCTGCGGTATGGTAGCGGGTGTTTACCGCGTTGCCGCCCATAAACTCGTCGCGAATAAAGTCGACTACCGCTTCGATTTCAACATCGTCTAAAATCCCCTGAAAGGCCATCATCGCCGATCCATCTTTCCCGATGGAAACCGCGCGGATCATGGACTCCCGATCCAACTCGGCCCAGGTCATAGACGTAAAATCTCGGGGTTTCGGTGACAAGAAGGAACTTGCCACGGTCTTAGCATCGCCATTGTAACCGTGACAAAAATAACAGCGGTAATTATAAACATCTCTGCCAAGCTCGAAAGCGGTGGCTGCAACACGCCCGGCGGCAATGGTAACCGTGGAAGGTACCGTATCGCTGTTTCGATGCGGCGTTTTTTCCGGGATCGTTGTTGGTTCGTCCCCGCTAAGACTTAGCCGTCGGCTTTTTTTTTCTCCTCAACCGATGAACTCGTGGGGACGTCGCCACCTTCCTCTGGCGAAATAAAAGCTTGAAAAACGAATTCCGCGACATTAGCAATTTGTTGCGCATCGAGCACCTTATTCCACGCGGCCATAACGGTGCCTTGCTTACCGAAACTGATGGCGTGGAACAATGCTGGCCGGTTCAATACCCGCCGTGAATCCGGGTGCACGAAATTGCGTGGCTTGGGGCGTATAAACCCTGCTCTCGGCCCGTTGCCATCACCCTGCTCTCCGTGACAGGTAAAACAATTATTCATGTAGAACTCGCGTCCCGCACCAAGATCACCGACCAATCCGTCGGAAAAAGGTAACGACATATCCGCCGCAACGATTTCTCTATCGGGCTTTGCTGAAGGACTCGCTGTGGCAGCATGTCCGTGCCGGGGAGGACCCGGAATGGCCTGTTCTTTGACTTCGGTGGCACGACCTACAAACGAACTCCTCACGTAGTCGACAACCGCCTCAATCTCTTGGCGCGATAGGCGTGTCGCGAAAGACATCATCGCCGTTCCAGGACGGCCGTGCGTTACCGAACTGACCATCCGCTCACGAGACAAGTCTTCGATGGCTTGAAGCGTCGTAAAATCCCGTGGCGGCGGGTTGAGGCTGGTTTTCGTCCACATGGCGCCATTGCCGTCGTCGCCGTGACAAACAGCGCAATTACTGGTGTAGATGTTTTTACCTAACTCCGCGGTAACCATAGCGGCGTCGAGCTGGACATCGTCCGCCACCATAAAGGCGTCGCGAACAAAACCGACAACCTGTTCTATCTCAACCGGAGTTAAGCGCGACGAAAAAGACATCATCGCCGTTCCCGGCCTCCCGTTGGAGACCGACGATATCATGCGCTCTCTAGTCAATTCTGCTTTCGCCAGCCGAGTTGTAAAATCCCGCGGCGGCGGATTCAGGCCGCGCCGCACTCGTGTCATACCGTCGCCGTTATCGCCGTGACAAACAGTACAATAATTTCGATAGATTTCCTCACCATTTGTAACCGATTCCCCGGCTTCTTCGGCGGTAACGGGAAATCCCAACACTAGCATCGAAATGAGAACCCACCGCAAGGGCAAGCCACGCCCATGGACGGCTAGCATCTTACGTCGCACATGCATTTTTTTCACAGCTTCTTCCTAGATACAGTAAACAACTAATTTACTTGTGCTTTTTTACGCAACCACAGGCATTAGGCATGCCTTGGAAAGGTCTGCCGACACAAATGCACCGCAAACAGGCATCATATCAAAATCGCTGCTTTGTCGCGGCATTTATACATGTGTTAATCTTTGTATAAATAAAGTCCAAAGGTTTACAATAAAGGTAGGAAACCGCGACTGGGGGAGTTTTCCGCACCTTTTAAGGACACCTAAAATATTAAGACAGATGGTAACCCTTTGGGTTCTTTCTACGCTGTAACCACTACAACAAAAACGGATTCGTACGTGAAAAGGCCACTCGCTCTATTTCGTTGGACCCTGTTAGTCTGCTTAATTCTGGGTTTTGATACCGCGGCGCAAACGGGATCGATTCTCGGCACAAAACATGACTTTACAGGCCTGAATCAGCGAGTCGGCGTAGTTGCCATGGCTACCGTTGCATTCTCGGACTACGGCTCTCCTTGTGTTTATTGCCATATCCCACCAGAGAAAGAGGGTGCCGATACGACCGAGATGGGAGGGATACCCGGCTGGAACCGATTCATTCCGGCGACGACAACCTACGATCTTTACGACAGCCGCACATTGGATAACAAAGTCAGAACCCCGAGCCCCATTAGCCTACTGTGTTTATCATGCCACGACGGTACAATGGCGGTTGATATGACAGTTTTTAAGCCGGACACCTTTAGCAGCAAAGAAGACGCAGCCCTCCATTTACGGATCAATGGAGGTAATACGCTGATGAATTGTGGCAAGTGCCACGACGGAAAACAAGCGGCGCACAGTATCGAGATTAAACACATCGGTACGGACCTCCAAAACGACCACCCCATTTCGATGACCTACGCCGGGCTTACCCATGCGGATCCAGATTTTCGGCCACCGGACAGCGAGTACGGTTTTGATAACGGAATAAAGCTCTATGACGGCAAGGTTGAATGCGCAACGTGCCACAACGTCCATAACCCTGATATCAAAATACTTTTACGGGCAAGCGCCGACCGACTTTGTGAAACGTGCCATATCAAGTAACTGCTAGCCGGTGCAACCGGGTCGCTTTTTTAATTTCACTGGTTTTAATGATATCGGGGTGCTCAACGGCGCCGCCAGAACCCGAGTTCGCCCCACCGGTGTTCCCAACGCCCCCGGCGGAGCCGCGCTTTGTTTTCGAGCGAACGTTACGCTTTAGTGACAACATCATAAAGCCCTCAACCGGTGAAAAACTAAAACGTTTTGCCACGGGCGCGCCGAGAGAACTCAAAGGCCTCGTAAAACCTTACGATATCGCTGTACAGGACGGCCGCATCTACGTCACAGACACGGTGCAAAGCAGCGTCATTGTGTTTGATATCCCCGCAGGCCGTTATTTCGAATTTGGTAAAGAAGAGCCCGGCTCATTAACCAAACCCACTGGTATCGATATTTCCGATGAAGGCGAAGTGTTTGTGAGTGATGTTAGTGCCCAACGTGTGATGGTCTACGATCCCAACGGCCGCTTCCTTCGAGCCATCGGCGATCGAACATTGCTGCAGCGGCCCTCAGACGTCACTGTCGACTCACGTCGACAACGCGTCTATGTGGTTGATACCGGAGGCGTAGCGAGTCAACAACATGGCGTGCAGGTTTTTGATCTCACATCCGGGCAGCATCTGCAAACCCTCGGCACACGCGGCCGAGACGAAGGCCAATTCAACCTACCGCTACAAGCGGCAGTCGCTCCTGACGGTACGCTTTACGTTGTAGATAGCGGTAATTTTCGGATTCAAGTATTTGAACCAGACGGTACGTATAAATTTACCTTTGGCTCATTGGGCAGGCTTCCGGGGCAATTTGCCAAACCCAAAGGGATTGCGATAGACGCGGCCGGTAACATCTATGTCGTGGATACCGCCTTCGGCAACTTCCAAATCTTCAACCCGAAAGGTCAGCTGCTCCTATTCATCGGCAACCGGGGCAATGCAAGTAAACCTGCTACTTATATGCTGCCCGCCGGAATCGAAGTTGATGAACTTGGGCGCATTTATGTCGCAGACCAATTTTTTCGTAAAATCGACATCTTTCGACCGACCGGACTGGATCCCGACTTATGGACTGTTTCAAACCAAAGCGTTGAGCAACGCGCGCAGGAATAATCAGCGCTACGCGATTCTACGTCCTAGCGAACTTCACGCGTCCCTGTGAGAAACCGGGCTAGCGGCGCCACACGTCAGAGCCGAACCGCGCTACACCGCCGAAACTGCCTATCCATACGCTACCGTCCTGGGCATTGGCCATGGAGAAAACGTTATTCGCGTAGAGTCCGTCAGCAACTGTTAAGGTTTTAAACGAACCGTCTCGTTTATTCATAGTGGCCAAGCCCTTGCTCGTGCCAGCCCACAAAGTCCCTTGGGGATCCTTGTATAGCATAAAAATGTGGTTGCCAGGCAGACCGTCAGCGGTGGTGAAGTTCTGCCATTTTTTACCGTCAAACCGTGCCAGCCCACCGCCCCAGGTACCGCACCAAACGCTCCCCTCATCATCTACTTCCAGAGATATGATGTAATTGGGGTTGTAGGCTACATCAACGCCCTCTAGGCCTTGTTCGGATTTTTGTTGAGCATGGTGTTTCGAAGCCTTCGCCGGATCATTGGTGAATTGAATCGCCTTGCGAACGGATTCAAAAGGCGCACCCAAACCGTCATCATGCTGCCAATTCTCCCAGTCGCCATCTTTGTACCGGGCTAATCCCGCTTCGGTCGCAAACCACATCTCGCCGTTTACACCTTCCTCTACGCCGTACACCCAAGGATTCGGCAAACCCCCACCGGTATTTTCTACCGTAAAAGTCTCCCAGCTGCCGGGATCATCGAGGTTTCCGCCGATTACGCGGTTAGCTCCGGACCACGTGGCGATCCAGAAATCTCCGTTCGATGCCAAAACGGTGTCGTAAACAAACTGGTCAGCCAAGCCTTGGGGAATGTTGTAGTTTTTCCACTTACCCGATTCCGGATCAAGCACCGACATACCGCCCCCGTAACTGCCGGCAACAATGCGGTCGCCAAACTTACTCACGTGGAATATACCGTTTGACAAGATGCCAGGGGTCGTATTGTCGAACACCGCATAGTCATCGGAAGCGGTATCGTAACGGATCACCCCTCCGGAGGTCGCTAACCAGATGCGGTCCGGTTCGGCGAATAGGCCCTTCACATTCCGGTTACCGATTTCAAAATGTGCGATACGGCCGCCAGGTGTAAAGCCCGCCTTGCCCCCAGCGCCAAGGGCACGCACCTCGGGCGCAGCCACGGTCTGCTGAATACTGCCCGACTCGACATTGCCGGCAGCGACGTCCTGACCGACACCGCCCGATTCCTGACTAGCCAGGTCCCGTTGCCCTAATTTGTAGGAAAAAACAGCGATTGCCACGGCAACGATAAGCAACACTGCGATTCCCTGAAATTTCATTGCATTCACTCTCTACTCTCTATTTTTTCCGCGCTAGCCACGCCACACCGTTCTTAGTCCCAACCCAAACGCCGCCACTATCCGTTGTCGCGATGGCGTAAACATTATTGCTCAATAACCCATCGCTATGGGTAAAAGTGTGCCAATTCTCGCCGTCGTAGCGAGACAAGCCTTTATTGGTACCAAACCAGAACACGCCGTCCTTGTCTTGCGCTACACTAAATACAACGTCACCGGCGAGACCGTCTTTTTGCGTCAAGTTATGCCACGCGCTGCCGTCAAAACGGCTCACACCCCCGCCCCAGGTTCCAACCCAGACATCGCCATTTTGCGCGACCATCACACTAAACACGTAGTTGCGATTGTAAGTCTCTTGACCGTCGCTGGTGACGCTCAAGTCATGGCGCGATCGGGTACCTAGACCCGTGTTAGTGCTAATGGGGAGGTTGCGTTCGTTGGACGCACCCAATCCATCCTTACTGGTCCATGAATGCCAAGATTTTCCATCGAACATGGAAATTCCGCCTTCGGTTCCAAACCATACTCGTTCTTGCCTATCCACCGCGATGCCATAAACCCACTCGTTAACCAGTTCCTCCACATAAGTCTCGAAGTCACCTTTCACCGGATTAAATCGATTAACACCGTACCATGTCCCGATCCATATCGTGCCGTCTGACTGTTCGCCGAAGGAATAAGCCCAATAATCCGCGAGACCGTGCATGGGAAAATAGGTGCGCCAACCGCTGCCATCGTAGCTCGACACGCCCCCACCGTTGGTGCCGAACCAGCGGCCCCCTTTAGTGTCCACATGGATTGCAAATACGTATTCGTTAGCAAGCCCTTCTTTTCGTGTATAGGTATTTTTTACGTCTCGACTACCTAGATCGACCTCTAAGACACCCACCGACGTACCGATCCAGACACTATTATTCGACGTATCGACGGCCAACGAACGCACGTATACGTCCCGACCGACGGCAAAAGCTTCGGCGACGTAATAGGGATTTGGCTCGGTCTGCTCATCTAACGCACCTTGCTTGTCTGGCTCGTCGTCTAGCGGCACTATCGCGACTTGTTTTGTCGACTGGGCTTCGACGTCATCCGTATCCGAGCTGCAGGCAACGAGACCGACACAAACGAAAATCGCGACTAAAAACAAGCCTCGCCAGCGACGCATTATCGTAGCGTTCTCAAGTAAGCAATTACATCATCTATTTCGTCGTTGCTGAGTATCCCCTCATAAGCGGGCATAATGTGCCTTCCTTCGCGAATCGTTCTCGACAAGTCACTGTTGGGCTTAAAAAGACCTTCACCGCGCGCAAAGTTTGGCACCCCAGGCATCACAGGTACGCCACCGTTCCCATGACAGTTTAAACAATGACGACTGTAAATCTGGCCGCCGCTTTCAGGATCTGCAGCATATAGGGCAGGTTGAAACCCCAGCAAACCGGCGACCACCAGGACGTTGACAAATTTACGCCGGGCCCTAATCGATGCCGTCGCCCTGGCCTTTTTGCCTAAACCTAGTGATTTAGAGTTAGACTTTCGAATCATGTTCCTCTCCTCAGCCTTAAATTCTCTTAACGTTGCGCTCCGTTGTATCCTACGAGCACGAATGGACCTTCCACATCGTTGTAGCCACGCATCGTCTTCATTTGTACGTTAAAACTGATGCTTACAGTTATTCTATAGACACGTTATTCCCCGCATACGCCGCTTCTAACACCTCTACCATTTGGGGGGTATGCCAAATTCGCTCTCCAACGACGTGACTAACCAACTGTCCCTTTCTGTCGATGATGAACGTGTCTGGAAACGTGGTAATTCCAAGTCGCTCGATAATCGATACGCCCCCGCGATCCAAATAACGCGCAAAAGTAACATTTTTATCTATGAGGTATTCGCGGACCGGGTGCTCATCATCGTCAACAGATACACCTAACACCACAAAACGATCCGGGTCCAACAGCTTGGCCAAGTTTTCAAGGCTTGGCAGCTCTCGCCGACACGGCTCACACCATGTTGCCCAAACATTCAATATTACGAGTTTTCCGCGAAACGCCCCAAGCGAAGTGTGGCTGCCATCAAGGCCAGTCAGTACAACATCGGAGAGGTCGCTGCTTCGACCCGTTGCCGTATTCTGCGTAACCTTTTGCTCACACGCGCTAAGGAGTGCTAAAAAACACGCCGTGAGGGTCGTAACAAAAACCGATCTGGACCAACTCGTGGTCTTCAACACGAATAGCGGCCTCTATATTTTTCTCCGCTTCCCGTTGTACCCCACCAATTAGGGAACAAGTTCGTTGATGGTGATTTGAAGATCGCTTGCACCTACCTTAACTATGGAACTCATTCCTTGTATGTCCCCACTCTGCGCCATGGCGTTTCCACTTTTAGACACGCGCGCGCCCACCACGACCTCGGGATAGTCCGCCAAGGACATACCGGCCATCATCGCCATTGAATCATCCAGCGAAAACGCGACAGGCAATTCGCCGGCTTGTTTTCGTATGATGGCCAATGGAAGCCGCGGCCCGTTAGCCGCGCGAGCGAAAATGAATACCGTATCCGTGGGCGATACGCTTTGCTCCAAACTGGGATCTAGACTAACCGTGCCGGCGACCGCCGCGGGACCCGACGGGGCCGGTGGCGCCTCGACGACTTCCGGTGGCGGAATCGGCTTGCCTTGTTCCCTGAGTCGAGCTTCGACTTCAGCAATATTGGCCTCCATCGCCTGCGCATCCTGGGAACCCGGAGGCACCGTACGATGCAGTCGCCGCCAATGCTGCAACGCGCTTTCATAATTACCCTTGTCGAAATCATAGGTGCCCGCTAACCACAACGCTTGGGTATTAGTCGGGTCCAATTCTAGCGCCTGGCGTATCAAGCGCATAGGTTTACCTTCCAACGCGCCGCCGGTCGCCATCGCCAAGGTGTCCGCGTAGTCCGCTAGGAGCTGTGGATTGGTCTCGACTATAGGCATGGCCTTGTCGAACGCCGCCACGGCATCGGCGTGGCGCCGTAGAAAGCGATACGACCGGGCAAGCATCAACCAACCTTCAAAATCATCAGGCGTTTGCTCCATGCGCGCCGCCAGCTGCGCCACCATGGCCTGCACTTGTTGGTCGGTGTCGGGGTGCTCTACGCTACTGGGATCGTCCGCGCCCTGTTGCGCGGCGAGCATTGGCGACTGAACTCCGGAAATGGCGCTAGGTTCCCCCAGCGATAAGTACAACGATACGGCTAAGGCTGGAATACCGATCATCAGCCCAACCGCCGTTGAGCGACTCAACACCGAAGGACCCGCTAACGTCTTACCCGCCGAGGCGGCGTCCACATCTTGAAGTAAACGCCGTTCCAACTCATGACGAGTCCGTTCGTAGTGGCCTTGATCGATGGTGTTGTTCGCTAAATCGCGATCGAGCTCCGCCAATTGATCACGGTAGATAGATGCATTGAGCTGGCTATGATCGACAGAAGCCTTACCGAGCCCACGATTGAGCAACGGGGGTAATACAAATAACAACGAAGCCACCGTAAGGCAGCCCGCCACGAGCCAAAACACCGTCATGCCTTCTTTTCTCCCGCCGTTTCTTCTGTATCGAGTAATGCGTTCACCCGCGCCTGTTCCTCCGCCGTTAACGGCGTCGTTTCATCGATGTGTTGGCGTTTTTTGGAGCGAACGTTAACCAATAAGACCGTCAGAGCAATGGCAAATAATGCGGCGGGACCAAACCATAGCAAAGCAGTCGACGACTTTAGGGCCGGTCTATACCGGATGAAATCCCCATATCGAGCCACGAGATACTCGACGATTTCGTTATCCGTCTTGCCCTCGTGCATTAAATCGTGAACTTCCCGACGTAGATCATCGGCGATTCCCGCAGGGGAATCCACTAAAGACTGATTTTGACACTTCACGCAACGCAACTCGGCGGCTAACGACTTAAAGCGCGCCTCGTAAATGGGATCGTCAAACACAGGGGTCGCCTCTTTCGCCAGCGCGAGATTTAGGCCGACGAAAAACATTACACACCCCAAAAAAACCGCGCGTCTCATCCTCTCAATTCCTCGATCATTGGTAAGATTTCATTAGTTAACACAGTGGGCGTCACCGGACCGACGTGCTTGTAGCGGATTATTCCCCGACCATCAATGACATACGTCTCGGGCACACCATAGACGCCGTAGTCGATCCCCACGCGCCCTTCGTAATCGGAGACACTGGCCGAATACGGATCGCCGAATTGGCGCAACCACGCCAATGCATCAGGCCGTTCATCTTTGTAGTTCAATCCGTAAATAGGGACATCGCCGCGGCGGGCTAATTCCATGAATAGCGGATGCTCCTGTCGACATGACACGCACCATGACGCCCACACGTTAAGAAGCCATGGCTGGCCCCGTAAATCGTCCGGCGACATGGATTGATCAGGCTCGTGTAGATTGGGCAAGGTAAAGCTCGGAGCCGCCTTGCCGATAAGCGGCGAGTCCAATTCTGTCGGATTAAGATCCAGGCCCTTGTAAAAAAAACCTGCTAATACGCCAAATATGACCAACGGCAGAAGGTAACGAAGATGACGCCCCATTAGCTGTCCACCCCGGAAGCCATCGCCGAGGCCGGCTTCGTGGCCACGCCCTGTCCGGGCTGCGGCGCCAAACCTGCCCCCTTAGCGGCCGCCTTCTTAGCGCGCGAGGCGATGCGGTAACGCCGATCGCTAATGGCTAGAATGCCGCCTAATCCCATAAGTCCGCAACCCGCCCATATCCAAGCGACGAATGGCTTGAAATAAATGCGCGCGCTCCAAGAGCCGCCGCCCACCGGTTCTCCCAGGGACACGTACAGTTGATGGAAAAATCCGGATTCGATGGCTGCTTCTGTCATCGGATTCTGCTGGGAATTGTAGATGCGTTTTTCCGGGTGGAGAATCGTGTAGGGCTCGCCGTCTTCACTAACGACGAAGATACCCCTATGCGCCTTGAAATTGGGCCCAGTCACCTGTACCACGCCATCGAAGCGAAACGTGTAGGCGTCCATGGTTACGACGTCGCCCAAATCCAGCCGGATGTCCTTTTCTTGTTCGTAGCCGTTAACGAAGGTAACACCCAGGACAAAGATACCCACGCCGGCGTGCGCCACCAGCATCCCGTAATAATGAAGAGGCTGCTTAGCGAGTTTGGCGGTCACGCTTTCGGAGCCGCTCATGGTCGTCACCCGTGTAACCAAGTTAACCACGCCGGCGCCAAACAACCAAAACGCCATCAACACACCTAAAGCCACAAGGATGGACCAACCGCCCATGACGAACGGAAAGACGAGGGCTGCTATCACCCCGGCACCCAACGCCCACCTCAAACGAGTCTTCAACTCGGGGACGCTGGTTTTTTTCCACCGCGAGATGGGCCCTACGCCCATCATGAATATAACCGGAACCATTAGCGGTAAAAACACGGCGTCGAAATAAGGCGGCCCAACCGAGAGCTTACCCATACCCATTGCGTCGTGAACTAACGGGTAAACCGTGCCGAGCAACACAGCTCCTGCGGCGACCGACAGCATCACGTTACCCGTTAGCAACATGGTCTCACGCGACGCCAATTTGAAATCGCCCCCGAACCCCACCTTCGGCGCGCGCCACGCGTAAAGGGCCAGGGACAGGCCAATGACGATTGCTAGAAACGCCAATATGAACACCCCGCGTTCCGGGTCGGTCGCGAATGCGTGCACAGAAACAAGAACCCCTGAGCGAACCAGAAAAGTGCCCAATAGACTCAACGAGAACGCGGTGATGGCCAGCAATACGGTCCAGTTACGAAACGTGCCCCGTTTATCCGTAACGGCTAATGAATGTATTAACGCCGTGCCTATCAACCACGGCATAAATGATGCATTCTCTACGGGATCCCAAAACCACCAGCCGCCCCAACCCAGTTCGTAGTACGCCCACCAACTACCGAGCGCAATGCCTATGGTTAAGAATACCCAGGCCGCCGTCGTCCAGGGCCGCGACCAACGCGCCCACGCGGCGTCAAGTTTGCCGCTTAACAACGCGGCGATAGCAAAGGCGAACGCCACCGAAAAACCCACGTAACCGAGGTATAGCATCGGCGGATGTATGGCCAAACCTGGGTCTTGTAATAGCGGATTTAAATCGCGGCCGTCAGGTGCGGCGGGGAGAAGCCGTTCAAATGGATTCGACGTAAAGAGCATGAAAAGCAGGAATCCCACGCTGACGAATCCCAGGACGCCTATCACCCGAGACAGCATAGCCTCGTCCAACGCGCGGCTAAACACCGTTACGGCCAGAGTCCAGGTACTCAAGAAGAGTACCCACAGTAACAACGAGCCCTCGTGCCCGCCCCATACAGCCGAGACCTTGTACAGTAACGGCAGCTGCGAATTTGAATGGCTCGCGGCGTAGAGAACAGAGAAATCGTTAGTGACGAATGCGTAAGTCAAACAGGCGAACGCGAGGGCGACGAAAACAAACTGACCCTGGGCCACCGGTCGCGCCAAAGCCATCCACGCTGCGTTGCCCCGGGCGGCCCCTACGATCGGGAAAAAGGTTTGTATGATAGCCAGGCACAACGCAATGATGAGGGCGAATTGCCCAATCTCTGGGATCATGGGTAACTCCTTCGGTTATTTTATTATTGTGTGACGCGCGTTTGGCTGACGCTTTGCGCGTTGGCCTGTTCGGCTTTTTCTAAAGCTTCCGCAACTTCCGGTGGCATGTATGTTTCGTCATGTTTAGCTAACACTTCTTCGGCCTGGAATACACCGCCAGCCCCGATTCGCCCTTGCGTCACCACGCCCTGACCCTCGCGAAACAAATCAGGGAGAATGCCCGTAAAAATGACCGGAATATCCTCAGCGTTATCGGTCACAACGAAGTTGACCGTCAAACCGTCGTCCTCCCGGTTAACGCTACCTTCCTTTACGAGACCGCCCAACCTGAACGGCCGATCTACGGGTGCCTCTTTGGCGACCACTTGCGTGGGGCTGAAGAAGAACACCATGTTGCCTTTAAAGGCGTTGAGTACCAAACCTGCGGCAATGGCAACACCTGCCAAGCCGCCAACGATAAACGCTAACCTCTTATGCCTACGCTTCATTTTCCTGCCTCGTTGCTACACGTACTATACGACCGACGCGCTGCTTAATAGTTCGCCGTTGATGTCTTAACGAAATCACTTCAATAAGCAAACACAGGGCCAAAACGCCGTATGAACCCCACACGTAAAAACTGTATTTACCCATATCGAGGGCTTCGCCAATACTCATTCTTTACCCTCGTGTATCAATTGCGCGACCCAGCTAGTATCGCGTTCTCTCTCTAAGATTTCGCCGCGCACCCGCACCAACGCCACGGCTATGGTGTAAAACCACAAACTAAACGTCACTAACAAGATGCCCACCAGCATTGACGTTCCCATGGTCGCCTCGTTCAACTTTAAGGACGGCGGCTGATGCAACGTACTCCACCAAAGCACCGAAAAGTAAATGATTGGCACGTTTACGACCCCTACGAGGGCGAGCAAACCGCACGCGCGCGCGGCGCGGCGCGGGTCTTCGATGGCGGAGCCCAAGGCGATGAATCCGATATAGAGAAAAAACAAGATCAACTCTGAGGTTAAACGAGCGTCCCACACCCACCACGTGCCCCAGGTCGGCTTACCCCACAATGCACCGGTCCATAACGCCAAAAAAGCAAAAAGCGCCCCAGTCGGCGCCAACGCCTTGGCCATCATGTAGGAAAGGCGGGTATTAAAAACCATGCCCGCCGCCGCCCACAGGGCCATAACCACGTAGATAAACATGGACATCCATGCCGTCGGCACGTGGATAAATATGATCTTGTAGGACTGGCCTTGCTGGTAGTCCTTCAGCGGCGCTTCAAAGAACGCCACGTAAAGACCGACGACGCCTAGGATCGCCGCCAACCAAGCAAACCATGGAACCACCTTACCGGCCAAAGGATAGAAGCTTGCCGGAGAGGAGTATTTAAACCAGTTAATTTTCGCCAAACCGAAACCTATTCAATGGATATTTTTAGGGCCGCCGCCGTTGCCCACGGCGCAAACACCAACGCTAGAAACAATCCCGCGCCCAATAACGACAGATGCGCTTGCGCGCCTATGCCCGATGCCGTCGCCTCAACGGCGCCGCTGCCAAACACCAAAACGGGTATGTATAAAGGCAGAATTAATAGCGATACTAAAACGCCGCCTCCCCGCAATCCCAAAGTGAGCGCTGCTCCGATGGCGCCAATGAGACTTAGAATGGGGGTTCCCAAAAACAAGGCGACGACCAACACAAGCAACGCATCACCACCTAAATCAAACTGCAGTCCCAGAATAGGCGCCACGAGCACCAACGGAATGCCCGACACCAACCAATGGGCGAGCACTTTACCCAGCACAATTACGGAAAGCGGCTGCGGGGCCAGCACCATCTGCTCAAGGGTCCCGTCCATATAATCGTTATAAAACAACCTTCCCAAGGACAGCATTGAGGCCAGCAGCGCCGCCACCCAAACCACCCCTGGGGCGATGGTGCGCAGCGTGTCGATCTCAGGACCCACACCCAACGGGAATAGACTCACAACAATAATAAAAAAAAACACGATGGTCAAAAAATCTGCTCGGCGGCGCATAGCCAACACCAGATCCCGCCGCAGCACTGTTCGAAACGCCGACAACATTCACTAAATCCTATGAATTCAAATGGATATGCTTCACGTCACCGGACGAAATATCGACTTCTTGGTGAGTCGTTAGCATCGCCATGCCGCCCGTTTCGACGTGCTCAGCGATAATGCCTTGCAACACGTCCACGGCGTGCACGTCGAGCGCGGTAAATGGCTCATCGAGAATCCATAACTTATTCTTATGCAGAAGAAAACGCGCTAAGGCGGTGCGTTTTTTTTGTCCTTGAGACAACACCTTGCTGGGCAAGTCTTGGCAAACTTCCACACCAAGTCGCGCCAAAACATCGGAGATTTCCTGATCCGCGACTCCTAAACCGGCTAACTTAGTCGAAAACTGCAAATTCTCGAAGCCGCTCAACTCATCCTTTAGGCCGTTTAAATGACCGAGATAAGACACATGCCGCCGGAAATCCTCGCCCAGTGATCGGATATTCTGATTGTCCCAATGGATGTCACCGTCCTCTGCGGCACACAATCCACAGACGGTGCGCAACAAGGTCGTCTTACCGCTGCCGTTTGGGCCATGGACGTATAACAAGCTACCGTATCGTAAAGAGAAGGACAGTCCAGAAAACAAGCGCTTATCGCCACGTGCGCAGGCGAGATTAGTAACTTCGAGCATCGCCATTGTTATATACTCTATACGGTTAAATTATACATGAATTCCAGCGCTAATGGTCGCTGTCGTCGACGGCTGGACACCTGAATAAGAAAATAACCAATCAGAACACAGACAGCATCAAGCTATTGTTTTAATTAATTTTTAATGGTTTTCTCGTAAAAAACCGCCGTCGCGCAACGCTTAACGAGTTATTTGTCGGCAAACAGCCGAAATTTCGTTCTCCACAATGCGCTACTGTTAAGGCGACTTCGCTAATCGAAAACCGTTGCCCACGTCATTGAGGTCAAACGTATAACTGCCCCGTACAGCAGAGCGTACGAACTCGGCACTGCTATTCCAAGCGCCGCCGCGAACAACGCGTTCGGCACAGTCTCCTTTGCCCAGCCATGGCCGCCCATCCGTTGGCGCCCCGTGATAATCGTCGTGCCAGCAATCCTCCACCCATTCCCACACATTGCCGTGCATGTCGTACAGCCCCCAAGCATTGGGTTTTCGTCCACCCACCGGTCGTGACCCGACATTGCCTTCGTGCCCAAACCAGGCATAGTCGTGGAGTTCGGCCGTATCGTCCCCGTGGGCATAAGCCGTATCCGAGCCGGCTCGCGCAGCATATTCCCATTCAGCCTCGCTGGGCAATCGGTATTGCGTCGATTCTTCTATCTGATTCAGGCGCTGAATAAATTCTTGCACCTCAAACCAAGTCACTTGATCCACCGGCCGATTTGTGTTTTTGTAGAGACTTGGATTGTTACCCATCACCGCCACCCATTGCGCCTGCGTCACTTCGTACTTACTCAGGTAGAACGGCTTTATCTTGACTTGGTGCACGGGTTGCTCGTTTTTGAAAGCGCCCACGCCTCCCTCTTTGCTACCCATCGAAAACCTGCCGGATGGAACCAACACCATTTCGATACCCAGTGAATTCGTAGCCGTCAAATCGCCATCATGGTGTTGTTCTACGTCCTCGCGCAGCGTTGGGGCCTGCGACAAAACAACAGCCAACAGAATGACTATGCCAACGGGCAATGCCAGTTGAACCCAGGAACTGCGCATTAATCGATTAACCCTCAGTCGTCGGGGGATTGCCGGAACAGCTGACCTTTTTCGTCATTTTTTTAATACGAACAAACACGCTCAACCATATCGTAGCCAAGTACTGCGCGCCGCTAAATGGTACCATTAAAAAATAAGCCTGGGGGATGGCTTGGCACAAAATACAAAGATAAACCAATAGTTTTGTACGATATTACCTTTTTACGGCTGGAAATAGCATGAATACCCGATTTCTTTCGCTGAAAAACCACATCTCAAGAACCATTGTTGGACAAAGGGATCTTGTTGATAATCTGCTGGTGGCCATATTGGCTGAAGGACATGTGCTCATTGAGGGCGTACCTGGCCTTGCGAAAACGACGGCCGTGCGCACCTTGGCGACGGGCATGGATGTCTCCTTCCAACGCATTCAATTTACCCCCGATTTGATTCCCGGCGATATTACCGGAACAGACATTTTCCGCCCACAAAGTGGTCAGTTTCAATTCGTTAGCGGCCCTATATTTCATGAAGTCATTCTGGCCGACGAAATCAATCGAGCCCCACCCAAAGTGCAATCCGCATTACTCGAGGCTATGCAAGAGCGCCAAGTCACCGTCGGTGGGGTTAGCAGACCCTTACCCGAGATTTTTCTGGTTATCGCAACGCAAAATCCCCTGGAACACGAGGGCACGTTCCCGCTACCCGAAGCCCAGCTCGACCGTTTCCTAATGAAAATCAACCTCAACTACCCGGACGCCGATGAAGAGCTGGAGATTCTTCACCGCGACCAACAACGCTTAAGCGGCCAACGAACCGAACCGACGAAACCCGAAGTGTCGAAAGAAGAGGTGCTCCTCGCCCGACGCCAGGTCAACGATATTTACATAGACGAGATGCTGGAGCGCTATATCGTCACTCTTGTTGCCGCTACCCGAGATCCTTCGCGGTGGGCGCCGGATGTGACACCCTGGTTAGCGCGGGGCGCATCGCCGCGAGCGACACTTGCTTTAGCACGTACCGCGCGCGCTCATGCATTATTAAGCAACCGCGACTTCGTTGAACCCGGTGATATAATGGAGCTGGCCTACGCGGTGCTGAATCACCGCATCGCGCTAAGCTTCGCAGCCCGAGCCGACGACATAACCCTGAAAACCGTCGTCAATCGTCTTGTTGAATCGGTACCTGTTCCCTAAATATGGCGGAAATAAATACGCCCCTCGTCAGTGATGAAGAGCTAGCCCTGCTCCAGACCCGCGTCTTAGAGCGACAGTCTCGGCAAGTTGTTGCCACCACCTATGGCGCGGGGCAGCATCGTTCGCGTTTTCGCGGCCTGGGTCTGGACTTGGAAGACACGCGTCCGTACCACAGCGGGGACGATATCCGCCATATGGATTGGCGCGCCACGGCACGCAGCGGCAAACCAACCATGAAAGTCTTTCGCGAAGAGCGTCAACGCAGCCTCTTTATTGTTGCCGATCGCGGCCCGACAATGGCGTTTGGTACGCGCGGCGAATTAAAAGCGGCTGTTGCCGCCCGTGCCGCGGCGATATTAGCGTTTTCCGCCTTGGCGCAGCATGAAACCGTCGCTGGACTGGTGGTTGAACGAAGCATTCGTTTCTTCCCAAGCTCGCGCGGCTTAAACCAAACGCTACGGTTACTAAAAACCGTTTCGGCTCCGTTGCCCCCGACCGTTAACGAACTCACTCCTACGCAAACGGATGATCTTTTCAGCACCCTTTACCAGATGGCGTCACCCGGTAGCGTAGTTTTTTTAATTAGCGATTTCTATTTTCTTGATGGGAAACACCGCACCGCGCTTGCCGAACTCGCCGAACATCGACACGTTGTTGCATTACACATCACTGACCCGGCAGAAGACGCGTTACCTAACGCTGGATTAGTACGTCTTGTTTCTCCGGTCACAAACGAAATTAGTATTATTGATACCAGCGACAAAACATTACGACACGCGTATTACCACGCCAGATCGCAACGACTAGAAGAACTGAACAACCTTTTCTCGGGCGGTGGTATTCCGTTGCAGCATCTCTACACCAATGGGAATACTTTCGCCGAACTGGAGGAAGTTTGGTGAACGACATCATCCCCTTGCAGCAACTTGCCGATATCGAGCTGCCGCCTGCGCCACAGTGGCAGAGCGTTTTCACCGTCACCGGGCTGATAACACTTGTTGTTGGCGCCATCATGTGGCGGATCTGGCTCGCGATAAAGAATCGACGCCAGGCAACCACAAACCGCGTTTCGCACCGAGCCGACAATCCGCTGGACAAACTCGAGGAAATCCGCCAGTACTGGAAAGATGGCCAAATTGACGCACGCGAGACCGCCTATCGCTTAGCCGCATTGATCAGGGTCGCGCTGGGTCTCCCACAACTCACGGCGAACTGTCCCGATGTTGTAACGACGTCTCGCGACCATTGGCCGAAAACCATCGATATCCTCACGCGAGCCCGATATCGACCCGTATCCGATATTCAACTCTCGCCGGCAACATTCGATCGTATCCGCTATTGGCTGGATGACGCTCGAACACGAGGGATAAAATAACAATGCTGGATTTCGCGGCACCGTTTTGGTTTTTAGCGCTTCCGCTTCCGGCAGTTGTATGGTTCGCGGCAACAAAGTATGCAGGAAAGACCCATTTGCGCCCTGAGAGACCGGCACTAGTACATCCCTACGCAGGACTGCTGACGCGGCTTAGTCGATCCAACGCAACATCCAAGAGGCAAAAACCTTGGCTATGGCTACTTGGCTGCACGGCTCTCGTCGTTGCCATGGCACGCCCACAGTGGAGCGATGCAGAGTCTGTCAACGGCGCGTTTAGTCGCGACATAATGCTGGCGGTGGATGTATCGGGATCGATGCGCGCCCAAGATTTCATCATTGACGGGGTTGTCGTCAGCCGGCTCGACATGGTGAAAAACGTCGTCACGGCATTTATTCAGCAGCGCCACGGTGATCGTCTGGGGATAATCGTTTTCGCGGATGACACCTATACGCTCGCTCCGATAACGTCCGACTTAAGTATTATACAAAGCCTACTCGAGGAACTTCAGCACGGCATAGCCGGAGAAAAAACTGCACTCGGTAGCGCCATCGCGCTAGCCGTCAAACGGCTCGAAGCGCAGCAAGACAAACAACGTGTGCTTATCGTGTTAACCGATGGAACCAATACCTCAGGAACGATTCATCCGAACACAGCGATCGCCATGGCCAAAGAAAAAGGGGTACGTATCCATACAATCGGCATAGGCAGTCAACGACGCGTAGCATTCCCCAAAGCTTCTCTTGAACAACCCGAACTGGTGCAAATGCCGTTGGATGAAAACCAACTTCGACGAATTGCCAGCGAAACGGGCGGACAATATTTCTTGGCCAGCGACAGTAACGCCATGCAACGGATCACGGCAGAGATCGATCGACTGGAGACTCGCGAAGTCAAGGATGCCTCAGGCGGTCCGACCAGCGAGTGGTATTGGATCCCGTTGACCATAGGATTAACGTTACTATTTCTGAGCCAGCAACGCAGCCGTGGCATGGTAGCACCGACGTAGAGCGCGCCGTGATGATGGCTGATCAATTGTACTGGCGAGAACCTCTTTGGTTGCTGTTGTTAGCCTTGCCCCTAGCGTCTCTTGCCTGGCAAACGCACTCGCAGAAGACGGAAAGACAGTTGGCGCGCTTTGCCGACCCCCACTTGCTACCGCTCCTCGTTCGAGGCCAATCCGCCACAACGCAAAACCGTATCATGATCTTCATGGCATGGTTATTGGCCGCTCTCGCGGCAAGCGGCCCGTATCTCGTTACAGAGGAATCCGAGCAGCAACAACGCCGCGCCATCGATATCGCCGTAATCATGGATATCTCGCCCTCGATGAACGGTGAAGATGTCGTGCCAACCCGCTTGCAACGCGCTAAGTGGGAACTGAAAGACTTCATTACGCGGCTAGATGACGACGACGGCAGCCGCCTGGCGCTCATTACGTTCTCCGCCAACGCCTATATCACATTACCCCTCACCCATGACAAAGCGACATTTCTACACTTTGTCGACGCCTTGGACCCCAGCTTGGTGAGGCAAAAAGGCTCTAATCTAAGACGCGGCCTGCAATTAGCGACCGATCTTCTCGAAACGAGCAAACCGGACGGCCGCGCGATCGTTTTATTAAGCGATGGCGAAGCCCACAGTCCCAATAACCTCGACGCCGCTAAGCAGCTCGGCGCCCTGAGTATTCCGCTTCTTATTCTTGGCGTCGGCACCGAGGCGGGCGGGCCGATAATGAACGAATCAGGCCGCTTTATATTGGAGAATGGCCGCCCCGTTGTGTCAAAGCTCAACCGCTCCGCGCTCTTGGAGCTGGCACACGCCAGTGGTGGCGCCTATAGCGAGCTGCAAAGCGACAATAGCGACTGGGCTCCACTGTTTACAAGGCTTGATACGCTATCGAGCTTAAATCCTTACGCGTTGGACAGCCGCAAGACCAAACAGCTTTTTCCCTGGCTACTGGGCTTCAGCATTCTCCTCTTTCTATGGGTCGGGAGCCGACGCGTGGATACGCTGGCAATTATCGTCGCCACACCGCTATTGGGTTTAACACCCGATGCGCTGGCGTCACCGTGGCAAGAACAGCAAGCCAGAGAAGCACTGCAGAGGGGTGATTATCAGCGTGCCGCGCAGCTGTACGGAGAGATTGACTCGTACAACGGGTATCTCGGACGAGGCGTTAGCGCGTATAGGGAGCATCGATGGCACCAGGCTCTCGACTGGTTTCAACACGCATTGACGGTGGCAACATCTGATGTTCAACGCGCAAAAGCCAGTTATAACAGCGGCAATGCTTTAGCACAATTAGGCGAATTGACCCGCGCCGCCGACGCGTTTCGTGAAGCGCTACGATGGAAAACCAATTATCCGCGCGCGGCACTTAATCTCAATCTGGTTGCCGCGGAACAACGTCGTCGCGGTGATGCGATACGAAAACAAGCCGAGCTGTCTGAACGGCAAACGACGCAGGACGCCCAAGCCGACGAAACAGACGAAAAAACCACGACCGGTGAATTAACGGTGCGAAAAAAGCGTAGTCAAGCGACTCGCCCGCAACCCGGGCAAGCGCAGCTTCCGCGCGAAGAAAGTCAAAGTTTAAGCGAAGTTGATCTACAGCTCCGTGGACTACGCGAAGACACTCAAACCTTCTTGAGCAAGCGCTTCGCCCGTCGTGATCGTTTGGATGGTTTAGCTCGAACAGGAGACAAGCCTTGGTAAAGCGTTACTTTAGGGCCGCGGAAAAAAATAATTGTCCAAAGATTGCGCCGGATTTTTGTTCAGATTCAAGGCGCGGCAAGTGGCGCATATTAGAATATGCAACAATTGCCGTAACGCAGAAGCTGAGCAAAAAGACAAGCAAGGTTGGGCAATTATTATTTTCCGCGGCCCTTGTGCTCGCCCTGCTATGGATGGCGTTACCGGCGTTCACTTACGCCGCCACGTTCACCGCGTCGGTCGATCGGAATGAGCTCGCCGAAGATGAGCACTTGGTGCTCACACTTACGCTCGCCAACAGCGACACGCGCTTGCGCGCACAGGGCGTATCCCCTAATGTAGATTTAAGCGTTTTAACCGCCGATTTTGATATCGGCACACCTCGAGACAACAATCGCTTTAATATCTTTCGCGGGCGCGCCCGTTCCACATCAGAGCTTATTATCGAGTTATTCCCGAAACGAACGGGAAACGTCATCATCCCACGCTTCGAAGTCGATAATGTTGCCACGGATGCAATCACCGTGGCCGTTAAACCCTCGGTTCACGGTGATACTCCGTTTGCCTTTGCCCGAAGCGGGATCAGTAAACCCGCTATTTGGCAGCGCGAGCAGCTGCTTGTCTACCATGATGTCTACTATCGTGTGGAATTGGAAAGCGCCAAACTCGGTGAAGAAATCGAAACAGAGCCGACGCCTTTAGAACTGTACGAGCATTTTCGGCTTACCCGAACCGAACGTCAAGAACAACATAACGGGTTCACCTATAGCGTCGCTCGCACAAGCTGGACCATCTTTCCAACGGATAGCGGAACGCTGACCGTGTATTTTCCTGACACGTGGATTGTTACCAACACCGGCGAACGCATTCGACTCCCTCATCAACAACAAACCGTCATGGTAAACGCGTTGCCAGCCGATGTTACGGCGGACATCATGGTCGGCGTACCGGAGCTCAAGCTCACAACCTTAGTAGAAAACGCGACCGTAAATCAGCTGAACAGTTGGCGGGTAACGCTAAGGGCGCCGGTGCTCTCCACGACTGTGCCTGCACGACTGACGATTGAATCCTTGCCTCAAGTTCAAACCTATCTGGATCGTGGCCAACTCGACAAAGAGGAAAGTCCCGATGGTGTCATCTTTACCAGTGACTACACCGTATCGGCCGTCCCATTAACAGCTGGCGTATTCCAACTCCCCGCCATCACCTTCCCTTATTTCGATCCACATCGAGGCGAATTAAAAACGGCAACATTGAACGGACCTCGCCTCGCAGCCCAAGCCGGCAATCGTGTTGCCGCGACGACATCATTGCCCAACAACGCCTCCGCCGCGTTGTATAACGAGGCAAACGGTCCACAGAACAATCTCTGGCAGGTCGCAACGTTCGCTTTTGCGTTCTTATGGTTAATAACATTAATGCTTTCTTGGAAACGTAGAGAGGCTAAGGATGTTGGTGCAGGCCGGTCAGCTGTCTCCGAACTCGAGCCCGGTCCCTCCCGCGGCGCCATGCAAACCATGCTGCTTGACGCCTTCAATAGTCGTTCGCTCGAGGAGGGGCTAATGGACTGGGAACGGGTTAATGGTCCTTTAGAAGACATACGCAATACGGTCCGCTCAGTTCAGCGGTTTTATTACGGCCAAGCTAAGGACATTGACGCGGAGGCTTTGAAACGAGACGTTATTAAAGCCGTCGAAAAGATACGCAAATCCGCGATCAATCACAAACAACAAGAAAACCGCTGGTCACCCAGGGCATTTACGCCCGTAGAAAAACGTGCGGGGGACAAAGCTGTTAGCCAGTGATGCGACAACCTAAAGCTAGCACACGGACCACATTAATACAGTGTGTAACGGGTACTTTAGGGCCACGGAAAAAAATAATGGCTCAGCTTCTGCGTTACGGCAAGTGTTGCATATTCCAATATGCGCCACTTGCCGCGCCTTGAATCTGAGAAAAAATCCGGCGCAATCTTTGGATAATTATAATTTTCCGCGGCCCTTATACTTCGTAAGTCGTTATCCGGTAGTCATCGCCGCCGCGGCGGAAGTGCTCCGCTTAGCGTTTACTGACCGGACAATAAATCGATTCCCGCTTCCTCTGTTACCGGCATATCGACGGCGGGGCTATTGCGTTCATCCCATTCGCGACCGCGGCGCGCAATCCATTCCGCTTCTTCCTCAGGCAGGGGCCCGCGTTTCAGCCTTGTTTCCCATTCCCACAACGCGGAACGCGCTTTTCGAACGTACGAATCACCAGGGGGCGCGAGATGGATGTAGGAACGCATCGCGCCCAAAGCGCCTTCGACGTCTCCGAGATTCTCAAGGGCCACGGCAAGTCCCCAGTACGCATTCCCTTGGTAGGGTTTAAGCCGTATCGCCGACGCAAAAAAATCGCCCGCGGCTTTGTATTTTTCGAGGCCCAGTAATGCAAATCCCATATTAACGTGCGCCTCAGGCATGTTTGGCGACAACTCCAGCACGCGGTGCAACGC
>CALZJI010000104.1 GCA_945787615.1 uncultured Chromatiaceae bacterium
CGGTACGCATGGACAAGCGTCTAAGAAAACTACGAGAGCACCCCGATTTCGGAAGTCTAATCAAGCGAATGAAGACCGCAGCAAGGACGTTTCAACCGGCCCATGGTTTCCGTAACCACTACAGGTGGACAGGGGCCAACCTGCCAAGTTTAGCGAATGATCGCACAGCATTAGACAGCTACTTCTTAGCAACGATGCTGGCCTATACGGGCGTTCGTGGAAATAGCCGCCCGGAAATAAATCGATATCTCGGCGCAGCGAAAGCCAGCGATGGTAGTTTCCCCGACGGTACGGTTTATCTCATGGAGAACCGTAACGTGCGAGCCGTAACACGAGAACGCTATTTCCATGCGACTATCGGCGCACTCGAGCGGCGTGGCCGGCGGGGCGCAATTTTAACAAAAGGGCGCGACGGTCAGAATGGTGTCTTGCCGTATCGCAAAGACGACGTTATGGGCGCTGTGGTGGGCTCGGCGAGGTTTGATTGGCGAGCCTCCAGAAGTCGCCTGTTAGGCGGAGCGATCGCGGAATCCCTTACCAGTTTTGGCGGTCATTTCAATGGGCGCGGCCAGACCAAATTAAGCGAGTTCTTACGTTACGGTGCCGCAGGTTCCAGCGGTGCCGTGGCGGAGCCCTACAGTTTTCAAGAAAAGTTCCCCGTATCCCACTTGCATGTCCACTACGCCGATGGCAGTTCCATGGCTGAGGCGTTTTATCAAAGCATCGAAATACCTTATCAACTCATCGTCGTCGGCGACCCTTTGGCGCGGCCGTACGCCCACTTTGCTCAGGTTAATTTGGCGTCACCAAGCACCGATGAACCCTGGCGCGGTACTGTCAGCCTGCGACCCCACGTCAAGCCCGCTGCCGGTCCTCCGACTAAGCGCGTCGAATTATGGATCGACGGTCAGTATGTTGCCAGCTCTTCACCGGGGGCTGTTATCGAGTGGGACAGTACGCGCGTTCCGGACGGCGAGCATGAGTTGAGACTGGTTGCCATCGAAGATTCATTGATTGAAACGCGGTCATATGTGCGTATGCCAATACACGTCGCCAATACACGCTTCAAACTTAACATAACGTCCGTGTCGGGACCGGTAAAACTAGGCGAAGATATTGTGATCTCCGGTACGGCGCCACAAGCGCGCCAGGTTGACATCGTGCAAGGAACTCGGAAGTTAGGCGAGGCTCGTGTAACAAATGACGGCTGGTCCCTAAACGTGCCGAGTGCACCGTTGGGTCTGGGAGAGATATCGTTACACGCACGCGCCGAATATGGCGGCGGCACTTCAGTGCGTAGCCAGAGAATCTCGGTAACGATTGAGCCGCCCGAGACCTACCCCGCAAAATCTCGAGCGGGCTCCGCAAGCAAAGCAGGGCTCAAGGCGACAGTCCGCGACAAGGCCGGCGAAATCCATAATATTACGATTGATCAACTCCGATGGCCGATACCGAAACGGAAAGACCTTCCGAAAACTGCAACCTCGCTCGATCTAACGGGTGAATTTTATATTGAAGAACAAGGGTTCTATCAACTTATTGTTGCGACGCGCGGTCATGTCCGCATCGGTGTGGATGACAAACTGGATCACCAAACAAAGCGGAACGCAAAAGACGGTGAGATCTTCTTACCGCTGCACCTAGAGGCGGGATGGCACGCCTTGGCGTTGGCACTCGAACCGGAGGGTCAACCCTACCTGCGAGCCGTACTCGCCGGTGATCGCATCGCTACACCCTTAAGCGGTAAATTGGTGCGGCACGCCCCGGATTCTTGATGAGTTGAAACGCATTGCGATGAACTTGTGAAGGGCACGATGTAATGCGTGTTTTTTGGCCACCACTACCATCTGAAAACGGCTTAAATGAATACCATTGCTACGAATGAGGATGCAGCGGTCCCAGAGGCGAGGGGATTTCTGATTTTACAGCGCGGTTGACTTCCATGTCCACGTTCCTATCAATAACTCTGTTTTACATTTAACTCGCGCAGTTGACAGTAAAGTTAGGGACAGCAGTGATTATCCCTATTACATTAGGACTACTGGC
>CALZJI010000105.1 GCA_945787615.1 uncultured Chromatiaceae bacterium
AAAACTGACCTAAGGGCTACGGAAAAAAATAACTATCCAACCTTGCTTGTCTTTTTACTCAGCTTCTGCGTTACGGCAAGTGTTGCATATTCCAATATGCGCCACTTGCCGCGCCTTGAACCTGAGCAAAAATCCGGCGCAATCTTGGATAATTATTATTTTCCGCGGCCCTAAATCTGGGCGCGAAAAATACGACGTTATTTTTTCGCGAGCCCTTAATGCGCCACTTGAAGGCGTTTTCGATTTTGTTTTTCGCGCCGGGCCGTCTTCCAAGCGATCCATAGCTTGCGAACCGGGGTCAGCTTTATGCGACGCTCCAGTACGTGAAAGCCGTCATTTTCGATCTCTTTTAAAAGCGTTCGATAGATTGCGGCCATAATCAAACCAGCGCGTTGCCGATATCTGTCGATTTCCGGGAGATAGTCTAATGCTCGGTCGTAGTACCCTTTGGCGCGCTGCGACTGAAAAGCGAATAACTGGTCCATGTTGTCGGTCGGACGATACTGCAATAGATCGTCGGCGCTCACGCCAAACCGCGCCAATTCATCCAATGGGATATAAATGCGTCCCCTTGCAGCGTCGTCACGGACGTCCCGAAGTATGTTGGTCAACTGAAAAGCCGTTCCCAGCTCGTGGGCGTATTTTAAAGTATGCCTGTCTTCATAACCAAAGATTTCGACGGACATCAACCCCACCATGCTCGCCACTCGGTGGCAGTAAAGTGACAGTTCTTTAAACGACGGATAGGAGGCATAATCCAAGTCCATCTCCATTCCGTCGATCACTTCTAGGAAATGCTCTTGCGGTAGATTGTAGGTTTCGATGGCCTCAACCAGGGCCTGGGTGACCGGGTGTTGCGGTTTTTTATCGAATAAGCGGCGCACCTCATCCCGCCACCACTGAAGCTTAATACGCGCCACGGCCGAATCGGCACACTCGTCAACAACGTCATCGACTTCCCGGCAAAAGGCGTACAACGCAGTAATGGCGAGCCTCTGTTTGGACGGCAAGAACAAGAAACTGTAGTAGAAACTCGAACCGCTCTGAGCGGCTTTATTCTTACAATACTCTACTGGGGTCATAAAATCGCTTTCGCACTAAAAGTAAGGGTATTAACGTACAATCGTTGGACGGATTATACCGAAGGAGAGAGATCATGAGTAAACTGAACCGGAGCGTGGGTTTCGCCAAACCGCCGCTCATCGCCTCGCAAATCAATCGATCCGCACAGAAAGTACTTCTTCAATGGAGGTTTTACCCGTTCGAGCCAAAGCCAGTGCGTTGTCCGTCAACCTAACCATACCCTCCGCCGTCGCCGCATCCAATATCTCTTGGTAGGTACTCCCGCTGTTGATCTTGTCGGCGATGATGGGTGTAATTCGCAGTAACTCACACACCGTATCGCGACCCCGGTATCCGGTGTAATTACACTGATAACACCCGGTTCCGCGATAAAACGTCTCACCGACTTGCAATCGCAAACTGTCGCAAATTGCCTGAGAGAGATCAACCGGTTGCCGACAATGGCGGCAATTGATTCGAACCAAACGCTGAGCAAGCACGCAGACCAAGGTGGTACTCAGAAGATATGGCTTAACCCCCATATCCACGAGTCGTGTAACCGTACTTATCGCATCGTTGGTGTGTAGGGTGCTGAGGACCAAATGCCCCGTTAGCGCCGCCTTATTGGCGATATGCGCCGTTTCTTCGTCTCGAATTTCCCCCACCATGATAACGTCGGGATCATGGCGGAGGAAGTGGCGCAATGCGTGTGCAAATGTATACCCTTTTGCCAGTGAGATCTGGACTTGCTCGACGCCTTCGATGTCGTACTCAACGGGGTCTTCGACGGTGAGGATATGGGGATTGCTTTTTTTGGCTTCGTTAATCAGAGCATACATTGTGGTGGACTTTCCAGAACCGGTCGGCCCAGTGATCAAAATCATTCCCTGCGGACGCAACAGCAATTCTTTCATCGACGCGTAATCGCTCTGAGAAAAACCCAGCTGCTCGAGAG
The DNA here is from genome assembly GCA_945787615.1 of uncultured Chromatiaceae bacterium. Classification (GTDB taxonomy): domain Bacteria; phylum Pseudomonadota; class Gammaproteobacteria; order JAADHS01; family JAADHS01; genus CALZJI01. Next base: position 2,018 of record CALZJI010000105.1, read on the forward strand.
GTTTTACACCAGCAGATTTATCGAGGATACGCATGACAACGCTTTCCCCCGTGACCGTGGGCACAATGGAAATACGCAAATCGATCGTCTTCTCTCCTCGAGCGATACGGGCATGGCCATCCTGAGGCAGCCGACGCTCAGCAATATCCATTTGTCCAATAATCTTCACGCGGCTAACCAACGCGGGGAGTAACGATTTGCTCACCGTACGCGAAAACTGCATTTTCCCATCTACCCGAAAAAAGACGTTAACCCGCGTTTTTTCGGGGCGGATGTTTATATCCGAGGCACCGATTGAGATCGCGTGGAGGATAATCGCATTCAACAGCCGAACAATGGGTTTCTTTTGTGCTTCAGCTTCAATAAGGTGGACCGCTGAATGTACTTCGGTCGCCGCTGCGGCGGAAGAGGCTTCATTCACAACATCGAGATCCAGATCTTCTAACGCTTGCGATTCATCAAAACGGCTAAAATGACGACCTAATGCCTCATCGATCTCTTGTATGGGCGCCATCACCACTTCTATCTGCGTCTTGCAATTGAAACGTAGTGCTTCGAGCACGGCTTGATCAAATGGGTTTTCCATCGCCACCACAAGCTTGCCGTTTATTTCGCCAAGGGGAAGGACGGTGTGTTGCATAATGACGTTACCCGGCAATTTGGACAGCGTATCTGCGCTTAGCTCATAGTCTTTAATCCTCACGAACGGAATACCGAGTTTCTGGGCCAACGCCATGTTGACCTGCTCGGGTCTTACAGCGTCCATCTCGATGAGAATTTGGCCGACGTGCTTGCCGGTCTTTTCCCGTTGACGGAACAACGCCTCAGCAAGCTGCTCGGAGGTGACCAATCCGCCGTCCCGCAGCACTTCACCCAGATGGACATCTGGGAGATTGCGGTAGCGGCTCA
>CALZJI010000106.1 GCA_945787615.1 uncultured Chromatiaceae bacterium
CCAACGAATTGAGTGAACGGGTAAAGAAGTTAAGTGTATTGCGTACATTATCTGGGCGTCATTACGCCAAGGCAGTACGTTTGCCTCACGTGACGGTTCTTTGGGGGGCGTTTGAAGCATACATGAAGGCGAGTCATGCCGACTGGCGGCAGCAGAAGGAGGATGAATAAAACAAGGGGGAGTCATAGCAAAGAGCTACAGATGAATAAAGAGTCAGAATAATAATAATAAAAATCAGAACAATAATAATCGGAGGGGAGGGAGAGTAATGCGTCATTTACGCGTGGTCGTTCCAACGACCGGGTTTTTGTTTGTTTTTGCGGTACTCGGGTTGGGAATAGGTACTGCCTTTTCATTCGCCGAGCATCCTCAGGACCAAAAAACCAGCTTGGTCGCAGGACAGTATATTTTTTCTGCAAACCAAGCCGGGCACAACCTAAGTGGGTATCGGGTTGATGCAACAAAAGGTACGCTGAGCCCATTATCCGGTTCACCCTTCGAGACGGGCGGTTTTCCAGTATCCGTTACGGTTTCTGACGACGGAAGATTCGTCTACGTAAGTAATCAAGGTTCCCATACTATTTCGGGCTTTAAGTTTGACGAGCGAGGCAACACACTAGCGCCGATACCGGGTTCGCCGTTTAACGCAGGTCATTACCCCGATTCGCTAACGCTTAGCCCGAACCGAAGATTTATTTACGTCACCAACGAAGACGATGATCTCGTTTCCATTTATCGTGTTGACCCCAACACCGGTGCCTTAGTGAACACAGGCAACACGGCGAAAACGGGCCGACATCCCATTTCCGTCGCTGTTTCGTCTAATGGCCGATTTGCATATGTCTCAAATTACTATGACAACTCCATCAGTGCCTATACCATCGATGTGGACAGCGGCGCGCTAAATCCCGCCGGGCAACCCACCATGACTGACGAACACCCCATCTATATTTCCATAACGCCTGATAACCGATTTGCCTTCATCGCCAATTATGGTTCAACGACGGTTTCGGCCTTCGTGATCGACCAAGGCAGTGGGGCGTTGACACCGGTGACCGGCTCACCTTTCATCGCCGGCGCTAAACCGTATTCCGTGACCGTGGATCCGCGGCAAAAGTTCGTCTATGTGGCCAACTGGGCGACCCACGATGTCACGGCATTTACGCTCAACACGGAGAGCGGAGTACTCACCGAGGTTAACGGGTCACCGTATGCAACAGACTGGTATCCGTACGCTGTCGTTGTCGATCCAACCGGGAACTTCGCTTACGTCGCCAATAACGGTGCATCGAATATCGGCGCATTTCTCATCGATAGAGAATCAGGGACGTTGGAACCGCTCAACAACTCGACATTTAATTCCGGCAAAGGACCATATTCACTGGCGATAATGAAAATCGCCCAACGTTAGGGCTCGCGAAAAAATAACTTACGATTTTCGCATCCCATCTTCGGGCCATCTTTGAACAATCCTCAATCGCAAAATCCTCGAATTAGCCGGGCTAGTCCTGCGGTTTTTGCTCAATC
>CALZJI010000107.1 GCA_945787615.1 uncultured Chromatiaceae bacterium
AAAGCTTGCGACGATTTATTAACATACTCTCGAAGCGCGTCATTTATCATCGTTTGATAACCCCGTCCAATTTCATCCGCACGGCTACGAAACTCATCTAGCACCTCGTCATCGATATAAATCGTAATGCGCGTCTTACCTTTTTGTGGCATGACGGCACCCCGTTTACCTTTACTAAAATCATATTCCTTCGCCATATGCTCGTCTCTCATATTTAGTAGCACGCCGCGCTGAAATCAATCGAATGTTTTCGCTGCGATATGTATAGACAACGACGAGAACACGACCAAGAGCGTCGGCGCCAATGGTCACATGGCGTTGTTCGTCTCCAGCGTCCCTATCTTCGATTGTTACGGCATTTGGATCGTAAGGCACTGTTTCTGCGTCGGAAAAGCGAATTCCATGCTTGTTGAAATTCAATGACGCTTTAGGGGAATCCCACACAACTTTCATCATGCAAGTATATGCATAATGTATGTATATTTCAAGTGCGGTAAAATTCTAAACGGTATAACGCTGAGTTGAGCGTCAAAGTTACATAACTATCGTAAAAAGACGATTTACTTTAGCGGAAATGATGATGTCACAGAAGTATAGATCACCCTTTTTGAACGAAGCGCGTAACGCGATTCGTTTACGCCATTACAGCATTGGAACGGAAAAATCCTACGTTGATTGGATCAAACGCTTTATTCGTTTTAACGGGAAGAAACACCCAGCGGAAATGGGGGAGAAGGAAGTCGTTTCTTTTCTCGCTAAATCGGTCGTGTTGAGGATGTGTAAAGACACGCCGCCAGAAGGGATGACATATAAACTTGGCGAGGACTTCGTCGGCGAAAAATCGCCCGCCCGGCTTCAGAACTCTAAGGGCCACGGAAAATAATAATTATCCAAAAATTGCACTGGACGCTATGGGCTCGCGAAAAAATAACTTACGATTTTCGCATCCCATCTTCGGGCCATCTTTGAACAATCCTCAATCGTAAAATCCTCGAATTAGCCTGGCTAGTCCTGCGGTTTTGCTCAATCGGATTGTCCGAATCTGACCCAAATCTGCGCGCGAAAAATACGAAGTTATTTCTTCGCGAGCCCTAAGTCGTCATTCTTCGTATTCCGTAACTACCCGATATACGTGATACAGCCCCCGCCAACGCGCCGGTTACCCACAATACAACGGCACGATTTAAAAGGAATTGATTAACCGTTGCGTCTCTAACGACATCGCTCCCTTTTCTGTATCAAAACACGTTGCGTCAGTAAAGCTTGACGATTGCGCTACGTCGCGTCAAGCTAATTTAAAAGGCTTTGAATACTACACGTCTGGACCCATGACGTTCTATGGAAATTCCACTATGCAGCATGGACAATCGTTGTGGTTAATAAAACACATTTATTGATTTTCTTGTTTTGGCTTATTTTTATGATGAGTCATGTGGTTGCCCTTGCTGAGGATCCGAAGCTTGCATTGCCTCATATGGTGTTCGTCAAGGGCAACTGTTTCGAGATGGGCGACACCTTTAACGAGGGGCAACAGAATGAGATGCCACCTCATGAAGTGTGTATCGACGATTTCTATATGGCCGAGTCTGAGGTCACTCAATTATTATGGGCAAAAATCATGAACGACAATCCATCCGGCTTCAAGGACTGTAGCCAGTGTCCCGTTGAAAACATAAGCTGGCATCAAACGCAGATTTTCATCGGTAAACTTAACAATATTACAAAGAAAACGTTTCGCCTTCCCAGCGAAGCGGAGTGGGAATACGCTGCGCGCAGCGGCGGCAAACAAGAACGGTGGTCCGGCATAAACGAGCAGACGGCATTGCCGCATTTTTCGTGGTATGGAGCAAACTCCGCTAGGCAAACGCACCCGGTGATGCAGAAGAAGCCTAACGCCCTTGGTTTGTATGACATGACCGGCAATGTTTGGGAATGGATTCAGGACTGGCATAACGATGATTACTATCAAAAGAGCCCAAAGACAAATCCTGCTGGACCATCCCAAGGTGTAAGTAAGGGGCTGCGAGGTGGCTCGTGGTTTTTTACGCCCATGGGCATTCGCACTACCGTTCGGGCAGCCAGCGGCCCTGATCATCGGTTTTTCGACATTGGGTTTCGACTGGCAGCGGATGTCAACGAAGGCAAACACTCTGGAGAAGGCTTCGGATTGTGACGACGCCGAGTCTTAGCCGCGTCGCATCCGACAGATAAGGCCGCTAGTCGACGTGGCATTGGAACAAGCGATACGCTATTTCGATTGCGCCGTTTAGTGAGAGCGTGGTATGAACGTGTTCTCATCGGCGCCTAAAGGCCTGCGAGGCGTTGCCGATGTTCACGACCGCAACGCATTCCCCTCGAATCGCATTAGATCCGCTGGGATACGTTTCCTCGACCGTATTTATATTTTTCGCTGAGCTGGACCAACATTCGGTTATGATCATCGCGCGCCGATAAGCAGTACCGAACATACCGACCATTAACCGGACTTCCGTGATTCGTCCCGTGCGCGAGCGATTCTTGGCTTCTTCCAAGGCGTAACTGATTGATATGCCTCAGCGGTACGACACAAACGTGATCGTAGTGAAGATCTACCCTATTGATCTTGCGCCGGGTTTTGGCACACTGAGCTTAGTAGCCTGGACGGCGCTTGCGCAATCCCGGGACGACGGCGGTCGTTCCCCTAGGTTCCGCAGGCTACAAACGTATTACTCGTCGTCGAAAAGTTCCCGCACAGTTGACGGCCGCTCGGTTATGTTTGTAGCGCAGGGGGGATTTTCGGCGTCGTACTCAATCATATTAGTGTTTCAGTTGTGCGAAACACGCCGAATCGCGAAAGACAGGTTAACAACGACCCAACTTAACTAATGACTGATTTTAAGAGCATTCCCTCGGAGTTTTCCTGGCGCTTGAAAAATCGCGTCACTTGGTCTTTACAGCTAAAACGAAAGCTCAGTATTACAAATCACTCAGTTGTGACAAAGCGGTTTAGCCCCATTCAACAACAACGATTTGAATCTCTCTTTTCAAAGTACGATACAGCCCTCTGGAACGGCGTCTGCACGAAACAGGAATTTATTGAGAATCTTTATCTGCTGGACGTCTGTAACCGCTACTTAAGACCCGGTAACGTTGATGAACGCGCTTTAGACATCGGCTGCAAGAACTGGAGCTATTTACCCGCGTTATACAGTTTCCGTCCGACGGCATGGGATGGCGTTGAGTTGGACGCCTACCGGCGCTATTGGACGTCGCATACACGGCGCGCACACGGCGAACACATGGCGCGACAATTTAAAGGATGCCGTTAACTACCGCATTCCCTACTTGAGGTTTCCGGTCAATACGCCTTAATTACCTGGTTCTTACCCTTTCTTTTCGCCGACACCCTTGTGGCTTGGGGATTGCCACAGCGTTACTTCCAACCGGTTCAACTGTTAGAACACGCATGGCAACTGCTGGCCCCGGGCGGAACGATGTTTATCGTGAACCAAGGCGATCAGGAAGCACAAGCGCAACAACGCCTATTCGATCAGGTGGGTCTTTCCGCCAACTCGCTAGACGCCATTACAAGCGTGTTCTCGCCGTACAAAAACAAACGAATCGGGTGGGTGCTAACACGCGAATGATTCGCAATTTCGAGGGTACCCATATCAATCGTTGTAAAATGTGAATTTCTCGAACAGAGCGCGACTTTCTGGGCTTTCCATAATGCTGTGAGCGACGATCAAGGCCGTAGCCGACCATGTTTGATAGAAATTGGCGCGGCGACCAACCAGCCCACCGCGTCTACCATCATAGTACTCGGGCCAATTGTCCATCTTAATACGCTCGGTCGTCAACTCCAGCGCCCGCTCGGCGAGGTCAAACCGCCCGGTACGAAGCGCAGCCCCCACAAACGGCCAAAGTAAAACAGGCCAGTTACCACCGTTGTGGTATGACCACGCCACATTCTTAGGATCACTCCCAGTGGAAAACATCCACTCTTTTCCCGTCACGGCAGGAAACACAAGCTTCACCGGCATTTCGCCCATTAAGTCGTCCCAATGGGTGTCGAAGAGGTTCATGATACCTTGGGATTCTTCCTCCGTCGCCAAGCCAAATAGCATTGCTAACAAATTGCCTTGAGTAAAAAACCGAAAATCCACTCTACCGGGCCCTTGATTACCGACAAGATAACCGCTACGTGAATCGAGCCAGCCGTCCATCCAATCAGGAATACTCTCGGGATAGACGTTAAGAACATTGACCACATGGAGACCGAACTCCTCTGCATGATAGCGGTGTATCTCGTTGAGCCGCTCGCGGTCCACCCAGTAATGCACCCTAACGTAGGCGCGCAAGGCGTCGACTAGGATATTAAGGCGCGAAATAAGGGCGTTGTCGCCGTGGGTGCGTTGCAGCAGCTCTTTACCCGTTTGCAGCATCCCGTAATAAAGTGCTTGTATCTCGAGAGGGTATCCGTAAACGCCCATGCGGCGGTCAATCATGAACGAGCCGTCGGGCACAAGCAAAGTCGGCGATGATTCAAAGCGCTCTCTTAAGTACAGATCCAAAATTTGTTGTATAAATTCCTGCAGCTCCGGGGACTCGATCAACTCGGTGTCTTTGGTCGCAATGACATACGCACGGAGTATAAACATCCACCACATGGCGGAATCGACCGGAATGACACGCCCTATCGCTCGTTCGCCAAAGTCGGCTACCAATTTTTCGGAGCCCTTTTCTTCTACGACTTTAAAACTGGCTGGCAACAGCCCTAGCGATGGTTGGTGACCCTCCATCACCGGTTGCTGTGCCCGCAACTTCATTACGGAAAGAAGAAAGTTCTTAACAATCTCCGACCGACCTTCGAGCAAAAAAACTAACGCGGAGGGAACAAAATCCCGAATAAAACACTCGTGATAATTAGCGGCCACCGGGCTAGGATCGCAGGCCGCCGTAGTCCCGACAGGCTCGCCCTGGAAATAGATGATCGAGTTATTAAGGATTTCGTAAGCCGTTTTTATAGGCATAATCTACCCCACAAATGATATGAAATAGCATACCACGATAGTTGAAGAAACGTGCTATCTTCGAAAAAGTAATAAGGCCTCCACGCGGCATTTCCAACATATCGGAATATGCCTGCCCCCTCCTTAGCCTGGCCGTCAATGCACTATTCGTTTTAAACTAGGCCGATATCCTTATCGAGGGCAGTTATTGTATTGTCAACGCGCGTGTCCAACCCGTCGAAAAACCTAGCGGAACCCTGCGAGTACTTTCCATTCGCTTCGGGACGTTATCACGTTCAAGTGGGACTTAGCCTACTGGGAACAGATTTCGGAAACGATGGGGCCGACGCTAAGATCTTTCAGATTGATAGGCAATGGGCACACTACCGCGGGGTAAAACTCAACGGACGCCGCGAACGCTTAGCTAAATACGTATGCGAAGCTCAGTCAAACCCGGGGAATCGGCGCGCAGTGACTCGATTCCTGATAAATCGTCTGCGACAAGAGCACCCTAACTTTTTCGCTCTAACAAAGAATAAGG
>CALZJI010000108.1 GCA_945787615.1 uncultured Chromatiaceae bacterium
GCGCCCGCCTGGCAAGGCGCGAAAACGCAGGAATATGCGCATATTTCAAGTTTTCGCAACGCAGCCAGGCGGGATGCATCGATGTTCAAAATGTGAAGTTATTTTTGCGCGAGTCCTTAGCGCGAATTTCGCAATTGGTTCCGTGTCCCCGCTTGCTCTCGCCGCATGCGGGCAAGGCGACTTTCCCTAGCGCAAAATTTGTCAGTCCGACATAGTGCAACACCCCTATGGTTCAAATATTTGAACCATACACCCTCTGCGTTTGTAACTGAATCCAACTGCTTTTTCATGGCGGCAGCTGCCACACGTAGAAGTAAAGTAAGTTCAGGACGGGCTCAATTTCGATCGATCTTCGAACGGCGATAAGGTGGATCCGCTGCGCTTGATCCACCCTACAGTACTTGGTGGGCGCTTAGGGCTCGCAATTCGCAATCGGATCCGTACGCCCAATAGAGAGGATTGGGGTCAAATCTTGACTTAACGTATTTAATCGTTAAATCAGATTTGACCCTCTTTTGGCGCCCATGCGAATCCTTATAAGCACAAGATTAGTCTAGCTACTGCTGCTCAGTTCCCACTATGGTCAACTCAACACGCCGGTTTCGAGCGCGTCCCTCTCGCGTGTCATTTGAAACCAGCGGTTGACTCTCACCCTTCCCTTCACTGGACAGACGATCCGGGCTAATACCGTTATCGATAAGGAACGTTGAAACGGCTTCAGCACGCCGTTGCGACAAGTCTTTATTGAACTCCGCAGGTCCGGTACTGTCTGTGTGGCCTTCAATCGCCAGGCGCGCCTTAGGAAACTTGGTGGCAAGCGTCTCGGCAAGCCCTTTCAGCTCAGTTGCGAATTCAGGATGCAGCTGCGCCTTATTTAACTCGAAGGTAACGTTGCGAAAGGTGACTTCTATCGCAGACCCGCTACGATCTACTTCGGCGCCAAGTTCTTTTGCTCGGTCTAACGCCGCGGTTAACTCAGCCTCTCTTTCTCTTTGCCGTTGTGCTGCGAGACGTTGCGCTTCTTCCTCTGCGCGTCGCGCCTTGTCCCGCTCCTCAAACGCCAACATGGCTTGATCTCTGTCCTGTTGAAGTCGCGCTAGCTCTTGCTCAGATGCGCCGGCCGCCGCCAGTGCCCGTGCGGTATCTACCTGTTGGTTTGCCTGATAAGCGAGGTGTTGGGCTTCTCTTGGATTCGCGTCCTCATCAACAATTGTCGAGAACAATTTTTCGTTTTGTGCTCTACCAAGCAACGCTTCCGCACTCGTTACCATTTCATTTGCGTCTTCGCGTCCGGTGATCCCATCGTCTTGAGCGGCGCTGGCAAGGTTGCTCTGAGCATCCGCAAGCGAGACCGAGGTTGGCGTTCCAGTTGAGCTGCACCCTACCATAAGCACGATTGCCGTGGCTGATACGCCCGTCACGGCCCAGCGATAAATTGAATGAGTACTAATGTTTAATTGCGCCATTACTTGCTCCTTTCGATCTAATCAATCTAAATATTAACGGACAGTTGGATTTGGGTCGTTATCGGCTCTTTATATCTGCAATTTCTTCACGCAAAGCCGCGATCTGAGCGTTACGTGAACCTTCTTGTGCTTGAGCTTCCGCCAATTGAGCATCGGAAATCGCCCGCTCGGCATACCGTCTCGCTGCAATGTAGTTGCCACCCGTTGCCGACCGATTCGCCTCAGCCAAATAATCCGTTGCGGATTTGAGCATTTCTGGCGCGTATTTTTCCGCACCTGCGCCACGCGCCAAATCTACCAGATTGGTAGCCGTCGACACCAACTCGTTTGTCTTCATACTCATCGATGAACAAGCGCCTAACAGAGAGCTCAACACGATAAAACTCATCGTTACAACCAACTGGCGCACTCGAGGTTTTTTGTTATTAAGCACGGTGTATCCTCCTTATCGATTTGAATGTGTGGTTTCCAAAAATTCGAGCTGTATTTCCCATAACAAATGCAGTAATCGCCGCTATGATTTCGCACTCCATCAATGACCCCTGCATTGCGTAGCCAACTTCATAACACGTCTAGGTGGCAAAAACCACAATTCCCACTAAAATCGAGTATAGACCAAGTTACGCCAGCCGGCAAAATCGCGTGGGATACTATCGATTCTCGGCAAGGATACCCTTTAGTCCGACTCGTATAGATTAGATGCCAACCCCCGCGCGTTGGGTCCCAATGGAACGACGGACGCGGCTCAATCATGGCAGTTAACGCTATCAAGCCAAGAACGCCATTCCCACGGGTCTCCTCCGGCTCCGAAAGTAGCCCTATCGGATTGTCGCTCTTCATTCAGATCGTTGATACGTCACGGGCTTCAATTGCCACACTCGTTAATTTCTCGTAGATAGCGCGTGTCTTCACTATCGGCCACCAGTCGTAAAGGAAAATCTGAATCGGCCGCCACATGGCCACCCAACCGCTGATCAATAACCCTTCTTCAACAATATGATGGAAAGTCCCGTCCCCGAGTGCAGCGACCACCTCCCCCACAGTGACGCAAAAAAACAGGAAAGACAAACCGATGAGAAGGCTGACTCGACCCTGTTTAAGGGTCTGCCGAAGTTGACGCTGGGCAACTTCGGCCCGGTAGCGGAAGTAGTGGTGAACGGCTTGGTCGAGGGCTCGAGTTTGCGCTTTGGTCAGCTCATCGGACGGTAGATACACAACGAGTCGAAGAGGCGTTTTCAATGGAAACTCTCGCACGGTATCGACAATATACGCCTCGGCACTATCATCCAAGTCTTTTTCGCGAAATGGCGACGGATCCAAGGAGTTGAACAACTGCATGACATTACTGAGCTTGATTTCGATCAGAATGTCACCATTGAGCTTTTTATAGTGGGATTCCAGTTCATGCATTGCCACTCTTGACTCCTATCCCCTTAAACTTGGGTGTCTGTTAAAGACGTCTACTCATCGCGAACAATCAGTGTGACGCACTCTTTCTTGGGAAAATCTATCCACAATGGCTACAATCTAATGTAACAGGAAAATCTCGAACGTTGCCTACACTTACCGGCATACGGATAGACTATGACGCTGTGAACGAATTGATACACTGACGCAATACGACCTGACCATAGAACTCTATCATCGGTAGTGGTTCACGGCCGGATAACGCGAAATAGAGCCGTACGCCAAGATATTGAAAAATTTCCTGTATTGTGCCGTAATATCGACTAACTGCCATCGAGTACAATGCCTCGGAACACGCTCAGAGCTGTGCTCTGTGCTTTGAACGTCCTCTTAACACGTGGAGGTACAAACGTGAGCGAAAAGCGAACGATATACATTGTTGACGACGACCCATATGTTATAAAGATCGTTGCATTATTGCTACGAAACGCCGGTTATGATGTCAAACACAACACCTCAAGCCCAGAGGCCTATCGCGAGATATGTCTATCCCCTCCTGACGTGGTTCTCACAGACATCATGATGCCAGAAATGGATGGTATCGCACTCTGCAAACGGCTCCGTGAACACCCCGAGCTACAAGCTACACCCATAGTCGTATTGACAGCCAAAACCTATGACTTTGATAAAAGGCGCGCGTTCCGGTTTGGGGCAAACGGGTACATTCAAAAGCCTATTAATCCCGATACCTTTATTGATCAACTGGAATCCGTTATAAAAATGGGTATAACGTTAAGCTTCTGGGGTGTTCGCGGTACGTTACCGGTTCCAGGAGAAGGCAGTCTACGCTACGGTGGCAACACGGTTTGTGTAACGCTCTCTTTACCCAAGGAACGCTTTTTTATTTTCGACGCAGGCACTGGCATTAAAGCACTGTCCAACCACCTAATCGCCCACCACAAGGGGAACGTTATCGCAAAAATTTTTATCTCTCATCCACATTGGGACCATATTAATGCCCTTCCATTTTTCGTACCGCTTTATATCCAAGGCAATGAAATCGAAATCTGCGGGCCGTCCCATGGAGATGTTCGTATGCGCGATTTGATCTCGGCGCAGATGGACGATGTCTATTTCCCCATTACCATGAAAGAGTTCGCAGCAAGGGTCTATTTCAGAGACTTGCAGGAAGGCATTTATGACATAGACGGCGTCGAGGTGAAGACGATGTTGCTCACCCATCCGGGTAATTGCCTAGGTTACCGCATAAACTATAAGCACCGTTCTATTTGCTATGTAACAGACCAAGAACTTTACCCGCGCTCTTCTCCGTCCTACAATCCCCTTTATCGAGAGCAATTGCAGGAGTTTGTTAAGGATACCGATGTACTGATAACCGACTGCACGTACTTTGACGAGGAATACCCGAGCAAAGAGGGTTGGGGCCATTCCAGCGTAAGCGAGGTTGTCCATCTTTCTCATCTTGCCAACGTGAAACGGCTGTTTATATATCACCATGATCCTGACCACGCAGACGATGATATCGATAGAATGGTCGCCCAAGCTAGGACGATTCTCAACGACCTGCAATCCTCAACAGAGTGTCAAGCAGCGCGAGAACAAGAGTCTCTGCTGCTCTAGGGCTCGCATCATAAGTACTTCACATTTTGAGTGCTGAGGCGCTGGCCTGGCAACGCTTGCTCTCGCTCCTTACCGACGGTCATTTCGGGCTCCTGCCCTCTCGTGACACTAGCACATCCATGTGCGTCGTCCTTGTAGGTGACGCGACTTAAATAAGCAAGAACAACCGCGAGCGAGAAGTGTTTATTGGCTATCGCGAAGTAATTCAAGAGGGTACCGATAACCGGCAAGGTAATCGTCAATACATTGCATGACCAGTGCGCTACGTAGCGCAACGGTATCCCTCTGGAGTTCATCCCGTGTCATCCAATGCGTACTAATGATATCAGGGTCCAAGCCCTTAGCACGGTCATGGGCGAGGCAACAACCGCTAAAACAGATACGTAGGTAGGTAAGTCCGGCGTCCTCAATTTGAAGACGATATACGCCGATTACTGCCTCTGGCCGATAATGCCACGCCGTTTCTTCGGCAACTTCGCGGACGATCGCATCCAGCAGCGTCTCACCCTCCTCTAAATGTCCCGCGGGCTGGTTAAAGACGACACCTCCTTCCGCTCTCTCTTTCACCATGAGAAATCGACCGTCGCGTTCGGCGATAGCCGCCACCGATACGTGGGGTTTCCAAACCATAATTGCCACCTCGCCTCTCGCCCCCGCAACGATCGCCGGTAAGAAATGCGGGCTAGGCGTTTTCGGATAACTAAAATGTCGCCAGCTTAAGATTCGACATTGGCTGCACCGCACTGCCACGCGCCGCCACTTTACGCTCAAGATCCTTGATTAACGCCTGGCTGAAATTAACACCCTCAAAATGTTCCGCGCTTTCCAACCCGCCAGGGCTGAAAACATTAATCTCCATTAACTTGTCACCGACAATATCCAAGCCAACGAAAAACATGCCGTCGGTCATAAGTTGCGCTTCCACTGCCGCCGCGATCTGAAGCATATCATCGTTTATTGTGGCTTTTGCGGACGTCGCACCGGCCGACATATTGCTACGCATATCGCCACCGCTGCGTATCCGCCGTAATACAGCGTAGTGACCTCGCTCGATAAACGGTTTGCCGTTGAGTAGAAAAAGCCGGGTGTCACCTTCCACGGCTTTCGGCAAATACTGCTGTACAATCACGTAGCCGTCGCGTGACACCGTTTCAATCATTTGATTCATATTGGGCCGATCTTCCGGACGACATAGAAAAACGCTACGCCCCCCCGAGCCGTACAACGGCTTTAAAACCACTGTGCCATATTCCTTAGCAAACTGTTTGATGTCGGTGAGCATACGGGTGATGAGGGTTTTCGGTCGGACCTCCTCAGGAAAGACGTGAAGATAGAGTTTGTTAACCGCCCGAGCAAGGCCATCCGGGTCGTTTAGGACCAATACACCGTGGCGCATGGCAAAGCGCCCAAAGTTAATTCCGGCAAGACGCGCCCACGGGCGGTCTCGGACATCTTCCGATGGATCGTTGCGCAGAAACAAGATATCGAGTTCGTGCATGCTTACTCGCTTACGGATGGCGTGTTCACCGCGCACTGCGTCGAGATAGCGACGAGGAGAACGATATTTCTTGGGCGCTGCCAGATGTACCCAAGCTCGAACGTTCTCGTCGGGGTCGTAAGAGAAGTCCTCGACATTAACGTACCAGGCTTCATGCCCCCGATTTGTCGCTGCCATTGCCAGGTGCGTCGTCGTATAACCCGCCACCTCGGTCGTCAAACCGTTAACCACGAAACCAATGTTCATCGGTCTAATTCTCTAGCAACGTCAAAAGCTGCGGTTGCCGTTGCAGCTTCTGAAGGCGTGTCGCGGACTGGGGCTCATCCAAATAACGGGGGCGGAACTTAGCTCGTTTCAACACGCGCCGCCACTGTAGCTCCTCCAGGAGCGGCAGATATTCCAAGGTCACCTTCCCGATTAGCAACTGTTCCAGGTCGCCTTTCCGCTTTATATACTCCAACAAAAGAATCAACCCGCGAAGGTAAACCACGTCCTTGGTATAACCACCGCCGCGATGAACGCGCATGGCGACGGTAAACGCGATGTGCGGTGGGATTCCGTACTCGCTCTTTAGCATTCGAAACGTTTCGATAAAGTCAGCCCCGCTCTCGATGCTATTCACGGCAATCACGCGTGCTGCCAATAAGCGTAGCCGCGCTGGATTCAACCCGCCCACAAGGTATTCCGATAAAACCGCTAAGCCTTCTTGCAGTTCCTCATACCCGGCGAGCCCCGCGTAAAGTTGTTGAAACGGTTGATAGCGACCATTGTAGTACGTAACAACGTGTGTACCTATTTCGTGCTGTAGTGTGGCATCCACTCGGTCTTCAGCCACGCTAACATCGCGACTGATTAGGAAATGGCCATGGGAGACCAGTACACCCGCAACATCATCTCGAATCATGACCTGGGCCGGTAGACCGGGGTCTATGCGGCGATAGTAGTCGAGTTCAACTTGCGCACGTCTTGCGAAGGCCTTTGCCTCTAAATAGGCTGTTTTGGCACCCCGTTTTGCCTTGTCCTGGACCCTCTCAAGCAGTTCTTGCGCCGCCGCTAACAGAGGTTGCTTGGTCGCGCCGAACAACTGCATACTGCCATAGAGAAAGCGCGGCTTGCCTCGGTCCGCAAATAGCGTTATTTGCCGATCCAACTCGTCCCGTTTTTCGGCGAATAGGTGCGTTAATGTTGGGTCTTCGATCTTATCGAGAGGAATTTGATACAGGGCGCGCTTTAATAAACCGGGGTCTGCTGAGCGCGGACGGTAATGAAATTCCGGTATCGCGCGATAACGCTTGCCTCGAAACACCTGCCAAGCATCCGCGGCATTGACCGGCGTAACATGAAGCAACAAATCAAAGTTTTCACTAATCTGCGCAAGGCGACGATCGGTGTCCCACACCGCTTTGGTCATGGCTTGACGCCCCAGTTCGTGGTAATGGGCGGGGCGATGGCTTGTATGTTCATGGGCGAACGTATAAAACGTTTGCTTGAGCACGCGCGTAATGCCGGTGTGTATGGCGCGCAGGGCGAACGGTAATACCGTGCCGGTATCGCGATCCCAGTATACTTGCGCCACTTCCAAACCCAGTACGCTACAACGCAAATTTCTGGCTCGCGCAGCGCTGAGCAGTGGCTTCATCGCCGGCGGCGCGCATCGCTCCACATAACGCACGTCAACGCGCGATTGTTGCTTGCGCAACGACAGTTTGACTAACTTGTTCTCAAGGGTGTTCAACGCAGCTTCAGGCGCATCGTGGTGGGGCGCGATGATGCGAAACCGTGGCCGCGGCGGAGTTTCTGCGGTGGTCTTTACTCCCTCATCGCGCTGCGCCCACAACTCAATCGCTAAAAACGCGCCGAAGACGGCTGATTGGGTCTCCACAATACGAGCAATTAATTCAGTTAACGGCTTTTGCAGTGAGGGCGCCGCTGAAGCGTGGAGATAGGATGCTTGACCCAATAGTAGCCGCTCTGTCCCATCTTCGGCGCTTTCTGTCGGCTTGCGGTAAACGCAAAGAAACGGAAGCTGTCTATCGATATGTATCCGACCCCAACCAGGCAACTGACGCCGTACCCGTTTGTTGAGGGCCAGTTGTCGACAAACGCTGGCGATAAACTCCTCGGAAATTCCAATATCGCTGGCCACTTCAGTTATGCCCGCGCCAACGAGTCAATAATTCCAGGGACTGTTTCTAATAGCGCTTCGCGAATCCCCTGAATCTTCACGGGGTCCCCTTGGCCTGTCCATTCGTCCATAAAGAACTTCTTGACCTCTATAGCCAACACACATGCTGCTTCCGGAAAGCGCCGATGAATCCAATCGGGCAACTGGCGCCCAACGAACTTGACGTTCTCTCTTACGTCTAATCGGCGGCCAAGGTAGTTACAATTGCGTAAATCGGAGATAAAGCGATCGACCAGTGGATCCCATTTTTTCCGGTCCATGGTGCCCGTTCCAACGTTGATGTCGGGATTTTTTTCGGGATCGTCGGGCGGTTCGGAAGGCCCCGACCGTCGATAGTTGTAAGTATGCAGATCAAGAACGACAAACCGCTTGTGACGGCGCTGAAATTCCTCGAGCAACAACGCTAACTCCTTATAGAAGTTATCATACTCCAGCAACGACTGAGCAACCATCGCATCGCCAAGTGGCTCTTTCCATACCGGTAAACCCCAAGCGTCCTCCGGCGTACGGTATACCGCCTCTTCTCGCGGCCGATTAAGGTCCACCTCAAAACGCGAGCGCTGCGGCAATACGAAATTATCCGCCACGCTTACCCACGCATCGCTAAATGGGTCCTCTTCCCGTAAGCGAGTGGTCTCGTCCAGGGCGATGCGCGTTCGAAGCTCTTCTCGTAGATCATGTCCCGCATGCAACGCCACTGCGAAAATAGGCCCATCGCCCTTATGAACATGCCATAACAGGTGTTCCTTTCTCATCGAGTGGCCTCGCTCTTACTCATAAGCGAATAGTTGCAGTACCTATCGACAATTCTATCAGAATTTGAGTTATTATTTTTTAACGGTTCGTACGGTGAAAGGCGACTGTATTACTATGGTTTTGGGTCACGGTGCTTGCCCTTTGCCTTGCCCAGTGCGTGATCGGAAATGTCGAAGTAAAAAGGCTTCCTCACCGGGAGATAGGTCAAAACGCCGAGACGCTTCCTCTATTCCGTTAAGCGTATGCTTATTCTGCTCCGAAATCCAGCGGATAGCGCTCCGCAAGGCCTCACCCTTTGGAAGGCTTGATTCAGATGCCATAGCTTCACCGTGTCAATGAGTACCCGATCTATGCATCGATTAATCAAAATGACGCGAAAAGCAGTAACGAGCTCTGTCGCTACGAACGCTGCGCCACCACTAATTACTTGCGTCAGGATCCACCTATGGTGTTTTCCTGAGACGCACCCGGTCCAAGAACGATTAACGGATAATGCCGCGTTGCCGTAAATGTTCTCTGATGCTTTCTATTCGCCGCCTATTAACCCCAAAGTCCCAGTATCCGGTTCGCGACGCAGACCTCACGGCGATCGTTCTCTCGAATTCGCGCAAATGAAACTCCACATCGTCAACAAAACCGAATACTCGGCTTCGCGCTTCTACATGTAAATAAGCATCCGTGGCCCGTACCACGCGTGTCCGAGGTAGCGAGCCGAGAAAGCGACGCAGTTCCTGCCACGCGCCGACGGTGTTCGCTATCGAGTGGTAGGCGGAAATGCGATACGTGGATTCGCTTTCGTCACTACAGACACAGTTCAGTCGTTTTGGGCATGGCGCCAACATCTCGTTACGAACACCTAAAGAATCAGGTTGCATTGGCGTACAAGCAAGCTGTGGCAGGGAAACAGAAATCACGAAGATGATGGCGGAAATCCAATGACCTCCCATCACAAATCGCCTCCTTTTTGACATCCTCGCTAGGTCGCAGGAAACGCATGAACTGCGAGAAGTCTTCCATTCGCTATACCACTATACATTTTTATGGGTCAATCCGGATTTCGCAACATAAATCTGAGCGATTTTCAATAAGTTAAAAATTTTTTTGTTGTTGAAGAGCCCTCCACGATCAACGTTACTCTCACGGCGGAGTGTGGGTAAAGGGTGAATGAGTGTGGATAACCAGTGAAGAACAGGGATGTTTTTCACTGGTTATCCACGCGGTCCGTGTAACGGACATTCACACTTTATCCACACGGAGGCCGCGCACCTAACCTATCGTACTAAATAGAGTTTATATGCATATCCCTTCGGTTTTTTTTCACATTGCGCAGTAACGGAATATGCATAGATGTAACGTGTAAAGGCCATTTTTCCTTTTGCGAAAGCCGGATATAGCCATTTTTATTACTAATTCGGTCAGGTACTGACGTTATTTTTCTGGCGTTTATGGTGTAACAGAAACGCGAACGGTATCGCCAAAGGGCCAAACAACGCCCCCATGACGCCCCAGAAGACCGGCCTTCTCCCGCGTTTCTTTGCAATCTGGTAACACGTCACTGCCGAGACAATAACGAGTAGGCTACACAATAGAAGCAAGGCTGTCATTTCCAACTGTCTCATTTACAAAAGCAAACCAGGAATGGTACTCGAAACCCCTTAAGGCTCGCGTCATAATTAATTCACATTTTGGGCGTTGAGGCGTTCGCCTGGCAAAGCTACCGCGTCCTCGGCAACTGCGTCCTGCGTTGCCCTACCACCTACATCCCTGTAGGCGTGCTCTCGCCCCTTGCCTACGTCCATGTAGGCAAAGCTACCGCGTCCTCGATTGCCGTTCCCGAC
>CALZJI010000109.1 GCA_945787615.1 uncultured Chromatiaceae bacterium
AGATTTTGTATGGAGCGGAGCTAAGAGTGACAATGCCGACGCCTACTCTGAATTAAACGGCGGAAGAGATATCATAGTGTGGTCAAACTACTATCCGAAACTCTACAAAACTGCGAAGTTTATTCCCGATTTCGTCTATCCCTATGGAGGTGGTGATAATAACTTGCATAACCACACAACCGGCCATTTTTTTCTCGCGAAAGATCGGCCTAACGAAGATAAAGCGTTACTATCTTGGTATACGGCCAGTGATTACATGTGGGATCCAACGCGTTACAATCCCTTGGTATCTTTCAACAGCTCTTTAGCACGATCCTATAGTGACGGTCATTGGCGATGAGGGTTATGCACCGGTTCAGATTTAATCCCTGCTGACGTCGCCTACGTATACTCATGGCTACATGAAATATAGGGCGGTTTTACAAAATGCAAGGCCCCCGCCGCGACAGCGTGTGACGTGCTGGACGTAATGTCGTTGGACACGGTCGGTTACGTCAGGGAGAACCGACATGGCCCGTCCTGGTAAAAAATGCGGGCTAGTCGTTCATGACGCTTCCATACTGGCCATGAACCTCGTTGTCAGCGTAGGAAACGAAGAACCGTCTTCATAGTTCCGCAGTTGCTTTTTCACTTTTCGCAGGCGTTTTTTCGTGGGAGGGTGCGTTGAAAAAAAACGGGATTCCGCCTTGCCGTGTTGCGAGTGAAGGATGTTCAAGTAATTTTTCAAACCGTTTGGGTTGTACCCCGCCCGGTACGCGTATTCGATGCCTAATGCATCCGCCTCGTATTCCAGCTCTTTATCCAGACCCTTATTAAATAGGGTATTGGTGGCTTCGTCGATAACGCCGGCAAACATTTCTGGGTCTTTCTTCATCGCTGCCATGGTGAACTCGGACACGTTCGACAAGATTGCACCCCGCCGGATGGTCTTTAGCATATGCTGTTGAGTGACATGGGCGATTTCGTGTGCTAGCACGCCCGCCAGCTCCGCTTCATTGGACAAAGTCTTCAACAAGCCAATGGTGACAAAGATATAGCCGCCCGGCGCGGCGAACGCGTTTTGCTCGAGACTGTTTAGAATCGCGAATTTGTAATGCAAGTTCGGCCGATCGGAGACATCTGCAATAGTCCGACCCACTAAATTGACGTAGCGTACAAGCGCCTCGTTGGTGTACGCGCCGTCAAAGCGGCTGAAGGCTTCCAACGCCACGGCTTGGCCAATGGTAATCTCTTCCTCCTCGCCAATGGGCTGCAATGACTCGACGACGCCCAATCCCTTCTTCAACAAGTCTACTTCTTCTTTTTTAACGCCAAACAGGTCGCCCAATCCGTCCACAAGGCCTTTTTTCTCTTGGCCGGGCGCCTCCTCTTCCGATTGGCTTTGCTGCGGTTTAAACAATTCATCGAAAATTCCCGCCAATGCCTGCCCGGTTAGGGCGATCATCAACACGGCTACGCCAAAATAGACTATTCTCTTTTTCATTGAGCACCACCTGAAAATTCACCAATCACCCCTACGCGCTGAAACTCCACTAGCTCCTTGTCGGAGACGAGTTGCGCATCCATTTGATCAACCGCCCGCTGGTGAACGGGATCAATATGCTTTTTCTTCGCATATAGCGCCGTCGTTTCTTTAAGGCCCCGGATACTGCCCCCCGAGCGGGCTTCTCGCGCCATAACGCTACTCTCGCCGGTTAAGACGGCCAGCGCGCTGCTGCCGCCCTTTTTAACTTCCGGTTTGTTGTCCGCCAATTTGAACTTGAAAACCCAACCTTTGTCGCCGTTGGCGAGCTTCACCTGATAATGGCGGCCGCTCTTTTCCACAATCTCAACGGCATCACCCATGTTCAAGGTCGCCACGCTCTTAGATAAGGGCGACTTCTCCGTGGTCACTTTAACGTTGCTCTTTTTTGCGTACATCGTTTCCCCATAGGCGGTTGTCGCCATCATAGGGAGCCATACTAAGAACAACAACCATAGACGCGCTGTGCGTGATTTCATGTTTTACATTCCTAAAGGCCCAGAGACCTTAATCCAACATTTACAAATAATCCCCAACCAGACTAAAACCTGCCCAATATGCCGGATGCGGAAACGCCTTCTTAACGATCAGTTGCGCCTGGCGCAGACTTCTCGCCTTATTCGATGTGACGTAGCCTCGATACATGTGCTTCATCAACACCGAGGTGGATAGATCGTCAACGCGCCACAACGATGAGACCAAGGCGTGGGTTCCCGCATAAATGAACGCCCGGTTAAGCCCTATCAACTCACCGGCCTCCAACTTGCCAAGCCCGGTCTGACAGGCGCTCAACGTGACAAGATCGGCATTGATCCGTAACCCGAACACTTCTTTGACGGTCAGCTTTCGGTTATCCGGGTTCTCCGACGACAGCCATAGCGACGACAGCAACGGATTTAGATCATCGAACTCGCCGTGGGCCGCGAGATGCACAATCCCATAACGCTCGATATTGTTAACGAACCATTCCTTGGTTGCTTGACCACCGGTCAAGACGTCCATGTCGGGATAATTCCAACGAATACTCCGGGCCTCCAACTCCGCCAGTGGCAAGTTATAATTATAATCGCCTAGGTCCGGATTACCGAGGGCCACAGCCTTTCCGAGTTTGTCCGCGCGCCGTTTGGCAAACGTATAGTTTAAAACGGAACCCGAGGGCGCATAAAACAACGGATATCTATCAACAAGATAGCCTTGGTCATCCCGCAACGCGGCGAAAGAAAGGAAGTGCAGGGCACCGTCCGGGATAATCCCTAAGTAATCGACCCCCCCAAGATCGCGTTCAGCCGGCTTAATTAGCAGCGCATACAACTGCTTAAGCTCATCATCGACGGGCTCAAGACGCTGCACTGAGCCCCGAAACTGCTTAACTGCCGTTTCAATCTCCTGTTCACCCACACTCACCTCATAAAACGACGCACCCCGCCGACGCAGCAACCAGATATAGAGCTTGTCCTGGGTTAACATATACGACAGTAGCCCAACGTTTTCATCGAGCATTTGACGTATTTCCCGCTGTGTCAACGGATCCACGGCAACGAAGCTGCTTAAACCGGGATTGCGGTGTTTAAGTTCGATTATCGCCTCGTCGTGCAAGGTCCTCGCTTCCTGATAGTTAGCGAGCAGTTGCGCCGGCGGGTCGTCGTAGACCGCCAATTCCGACTTCAGTGCGTGTACTCGCCGAGCCAGATCAGAGATGCGATCCAATGCGTTCTGGTCGACGTCGTTTCCCAGAGTAATGCGTTGATTGCCAAGCAGGTCGATGAAACTACGCGCCCGTGAGCGTTCGAGATAGTTGAATGCCCGCTCCAGCTCGCCCATCTCGATAAGCAAAGCAATAACGTCACGGTATAAGTCCTGTTTGTTGACCTGGAAACTGTTACGTAGCTCATCGATTTTCAAGCTGGCGCGCATGCCTTCCACCACGGTGACGGCATCGGCGTACCAGTTGAACGAAGATTGACGGTCCCCTTGCCGTTTCAGTAGCGATGCTTTTCCCGCCGCGGCTCGCCATTCCACTTCCCTAATACCGTAGCGCTTGGCCACTTCATAAGCGCGTTCATAATACGCCATCGCTGTATCGATGCGCGCCTGCGCATGATTGACGTTCCCCAGCTCCAACAAGGCCTTTACCCAATTGACGGTATTATTGATTTCCGCGCTGACTTTTTCGGCCTTAACGAAACTGGCTTCAGCTTCCGTTAAACGCCCCATCTTGAGCAGCGTGATGCCAATATTTCGGAAGTCATAGCCCAGCCCCCAACGGCTGTCTAATCGCTGATCGATCTCTCTCGCGTTGTTGAAATGTTGAAGGGAGGCCTCGTAGTCGCCCATCTGACGGTACACCAAACCCAAATTATTGAGTGACGAGGCGAGCTCCGTGTTGATTTGCGCCGTCTCGGCAATGGCAACCGCTTGCTTAAGGTGGAGAAGGGCTTTTTCCGTCTCGTTCAGTGCCCAGTAAATGAGTCCACGCGTATTTTTGATCATAATACGCAACTGGGCGTCGTCAACCTCCTCCGCCAATTGCGAGGCCTCGGAAAGCAACGCGAAGGCGTCCTGATATTCACCACGAAACCACGCCGTATTGGATCGATACAACAACGCGGTGGCCGTCAAATAGTCATTGCCCAAGGCGTCGGCAATGTTTTCGCCGCGCCGGTAATACCTTGAGGCGTCATCGAAGCGCCCTATCTTTTCGTTCGCCAAACCTATTTCGAGCAACGTCTCCGCCTCGCCCGCCGCGTCGTCAAGTTGGCGATAAAGATCAAGCGCCGCGCTCAACGTCTCGTTCGCCTTTTCATAACGGGCGAGCCGAAGATAATAAATTCGACCAATCCGGCGATATTGCGCGGCCATATCGCCCACCTCGCCCATCTCTTGAAAAAATTCAAACGATCGGCTGAAATCCGTCAAGGCTTCGGAATACGCCCCCATATTTTCCTTAATCACGCCAAGCGTCGCCATGCCCTCGGCGAGCTTGTCCAATTCATCGGTGCTCTCCCACAGCGCGATGGCCTGCTCCAGATGTTCAATGGCGCGCTGGTAGTGCTCGAGCCGCGAATAAAGAATACCCAATCGGAACAACGCTTCCGATTGTGCCGCCTGGTCTCCCGATTGCGCCACCAGATCAAGCAAACGCCGCTGATGAAACACCGCGCTTTCATATCTACCGAGTTTAAACGATGACTCCACCGCCAGCTGCGTCAACGGCGCCATATCATCCGTCTTTTGAGCGTAGTCGATCAGTGACAACGTCTGTTCGATGGCACGTAATGCCAAATCATACTGACCTTGTCGATACAAGGATGCCGCCTCCGTTACTTTCTCTTGATACAACTCGGTGGCATATTGGCTCTTCTCCGCGTCATCCATACCGGCATAGCCGTACAGTATGAAAGGCCCCGCATCTGGAGTCGTTGAGACGAGATCCTGCGTTGCCAGCATCACGGCCTCATCAGCGGGAAGATCGGCCAGATACGCTAAATAAAGGGACACGAACTGTTCGGCAACCGAGCGGTTATAAGGTCCCTTGTTCACGACTACATGAGCAAATCCGGCGCGGAACAACGCCGAGGTCAGCGCAGAGAGATCCGTGGCGTCGCCGACATTCAACAAAATCGCTGAATGCCTAAGGCCTGGCGCGATGTCGCTCGTACGAAGGATATCCCGTACCTCCCGTACGCGCCGCGTTTCAAAGCCCAAGCCGCTAACGCTTAGCGAAGCGACAAAAACGTCCGACTGCTTAAGAATATTTCGGTCCGATTCCAGTTCGCCGGTTAATTGCGTAGCCGTTAGCAGTGCCTCGCCTGCGCTCTCCGCACGGGTGAGCGTCACCTCTCCCGTCAATGCAACGTTGCGATGGAACAGGCTTCGTTGATGGTATCCGTTCACGATATCGTAAAAACTCGAAACCCGCGTCACCGGTGTGTCGGTTACAAAAAAAGGCGCCAAGAAACTTTCAATGGAATCAGGCGCCGAAACATAGAGTGCGGGCGCCTCGCTAAGGAGTTGCGACAAACTCTCATCGATTTGAATGCCATGGTCGGCTAACTGGATGGTAACGTAGCGCAGTCTCTGACCGTCGTGTATAAAGCCATGCCAGCGTTCATGTCCCCGAACAATCTTTAAATAAAGCCTTTCCGTATTTAGAACCACCGACAGAATATCGGCATTTGGCGGATACTGTAATAGGTACGCAACGTTCGACGGGAACGCTTCATAGAGCGCATAGACCAGCTCCTCCCACTGCGCCGAGAGTGCCTGCAACTGATCGCTGTCACCGGACCGATGGGCGTGGCGCATGTCGGTGAGGAGACTATCCAGTTCCGATCCGTATTCGCCGAGATTTTGGAGAAAAAACTCGTCCCCTGACTCATCTTGAACGGCCGTTGTTAAGCGCCGCATGGTAAGTTGCTCGGAGACTTCGAAGGCTTTCGCGTAGTCACCGCGTTTGACCAGTGCATCCACGTAGGATGCGGACAATACCTCAATGAAGTCCAATACCGTGCGCTGGTAAGCGCTCGACTGAAGTTGCACCGGTAACGCCGTCAATTCCTCAAAGGCCTGAGCCAACAACATCTGGCGTTTGACGTCATCGTCCGCCATATCGGCTTGGGTGAGATACCAAAGCCAGCCGTTTTCCGTTGACTGAACTTCGACTAATGCCTTTAATTCGTCCTGGATAACAAGGTACTCGTGTTGCCGTCCGGCCGAGCGCGCCAATTCCGCCATGTTCAATTTCAGCATTACCAGCAATGGCGCGATCTGCGCGTGATCAACAACGTCGCCGTTCGTCAGAATTTGCTGGGCATACTCATAATACCGCCAGGCGCGACGTTTCAGCTGAAAGAGCATATGGTAACGGTTTGCGGCGACAGCGACCGCTTTTTTTCCCTTGGCGGTCTGGCCCAACTCCGGTTCCGGTAGGGCGTTCAGGATAAAGGCCGTATTGGTGAGAGTAAAGAACATCTGCCGGCCGTCATCGCCCTGTGCCAGTCTTTCGTCCAGGCCATTTACGAGAACCTCGACTAACGCGGGATCAATATCCGGGCCGTCTAACACGGTGATGACTAGCAGACGGGAAAGATTGTATAGATTAACGCTCTTGCCATAATCCAAGCGCAAGCCAACCGTATAAGCTAACGATTCTTTGATATACGCCAGCGCTTCTTGGGTTTCCCCCAGTTGTTGGGACAACACGCCTACCCGATTTAAGACAACCGCCTTCTCCGTTGCTGTCGCTGCCTCGCTGTCGAACGATGGGGCGTTGGGCAACCGTGCCAATTTTTTGAGATAATAATCGCGCGCCGGCCGAGGCTCGGAAAGCTTTTCATAGGTACCCGCGATATAGCTGAAAACTAGTTTTTCCTCCCCTGCTTTATCAAATCCTCTCGCGGCCTGAGAACCCTCCTCGCCAAGCGCAATGTCAATCCCTATCAGACCTCGCCCTTCCTTTTCTTTCTTGGTTCCGTAACGGGAAATATAGTCCAGGCTGGTAAAATAGCTGTACAACGCGCGTTTCAATGCCTGACGGGTCGGTTCTCGGCCGTCTTCGTTTTCCGAGATACTGAGGTTATAAAGGCTGATGCCGATATTGCGTTGTAAAAGCGCCAAATTTTGGGTGTTTTCCAACGCCAGGTTCACCTCTAATGCCTGCGAAAATGACGCCACGGCGGCAGAGTAATCCCCCGACTCCTGATGTGCCAGTCCGATCCGCTCCAATAGCTGTGCTTTTAGCGTGTTTTGCCGCGGCGTCACCATCGCCAAGGCTGACTGATAATGCGCCACCGCCTCCTCGGCCCTTCCCGTCTTGAAAGCGGCTTCACCGAAGTTTCTTCTATAAATCAGCTCAGTGGGTGAACGGTCTTGCACGCCTAGCAATTCGTCGCGCTGTCTATAATAGCGATACGCCTCGCCATAATTGGACAGGGCAGTATAGGTATTGCC
The DNA here is from genome assembly GCA_945787615.1 of uncultured Chromatiaceae bacterium. GTDB lineage: Bacteria > Pseudomonadota > Gammaproteobacteria > JAADHS01 > JAADHS01 > CALZJI01. The sequence continues at coordinate 7,472 of CALZJI010000109.1, forward strand.
AATATTGAGTAAGAGGTTTGACTCCACCTCTGGAAACTGGAACTCATCGTTAAGGGCCAGCGCAATCCTATACTCAGACTCCGCCTGCTCGTAGTACCCGCGCCGGTTATTTAACCGCTCTTGCTGCTCGTAGGCCCAGCCGAGCGTCTGATGAAAATAGGCCGTTGACGGATCCAGCCGTATGGCTTGCTGGAGGTGGTCCGTAACGGACTGCAGGTCAAGGGGGTCCACATAGGTCAGGGCAAGCCCCAAGCCGTAATGATAGGGCGCTTGATCCGGGTGGCGCTCAACCCGTGTACGGTAAAGCCCGACTACCTCTTCGACTTCTTTGAGCGCCGTCTTGGTCTCGATATAACCTCGGTGTGCCTCGACCGACGTGGGGTGGGTTTCGAAAATTCGTTTATAGGCTTTGGCCGCAATACGCGTTTCGCCAACCGAACGCGTTTTGTCGGCCTTCCTAACGCGTTGAAGCACCATCAACTGCGTTGCGCGATCAAGCGCTTGTTGATCCTGTGCGGTGAAGCGCGCCAACGCGCCATAGGCCTCTGCCGCCTCCCCATAACGCTCGGCAGCGGCGAGTATTTCGCCTTTACGTCGGTAGCCAATTTCCGCCAACTCAGGATAGGGGCCTGCCATCCCTACGGCGCGATCCAACGCACTTAGGGCCTTAAGTTGCTCGCCGTGATCGTCATACAGATCGGCGATGCGTAGCAAGGTGGCCACCGACAAATAAGTTAGTTCTGGATAGCCGTCGATTAACGCGTTCAGCGACGCTACCCTTTGGTGCACGTCCTCGCCGTTGTCACTGGCGTCGATAGCTTGAAACACCGCCCGCTTCGCCCAGGTACTATCCTCGTCGAACGTACGTATGACATCGATGAAAACGTCCAACACGTTACTGCTCTGTCCTAACGAGCGGTAAACCGTGCCCCTGGTGAACAACGCCTTGGCGCGAATCTCACGGTTGTCTACGCTATCGACGCGTACGAGCTGGGCCAACGAGGCCGGCGTATCGTCGACGAGAAAGAACAAACGGCCCGCCTCGATCAATGCTTGACCGTACACCGTCTCATCGTGCTGAAATGCGACAGCGATGGCCAAGAGTTTCTCGACAGCGTCGTTAACAGAACGTTTAAGCGCCGCGTCGCTTATCCTCTCGGCCTCGTTGTAGACGCCAATGACGGTGTCATAAATACGATATAAACCGTCGACTCGGCCCGTGGATCCGGCATACGCCTGTACTACCGTCTTAGCTCTGTCGATTCGCCCCTCTTGCACCAGCGTTTCTATATACTCAAAATCGAACGCAACACGTTCGTTTTCACGCATGTTGCGGGCAAGATTCCGGGAAATATTGGCCAAAACTAAAAGCCCTTGCTCCGTTTGACCGCGGTCCAAGTGTAACTTCGCCGCCTGTTGTGCTCGCTCGAGGTTAGTGTAGTGCGCCAAAAGTGATGGCAGGTTAATGCTGACGATATCGCCTTGAGCTAAATCCGCGAAATACACCACGTCATCGGCATAAGCAGGGTAAACGTGAAACCGCCCCGACTCTGTCAATTGAAACAACGCTTGTTGACTGTGATCGGCGCTATTCCAGCGCCCCAGCCACAGCGATGAGGCATCATCGGTGTTAACTGTGCCGTCGCCATTAGTGTCTTCGTCGTAGCGGGAAAAGAGCACCGTGTGGTGGTGTTCACCATCCTTCGGCGCAGTGCGGAGCGACGCTCCGATTACATCATCGCTTAATCGTTTCGGCCACATCATGGTCACTGGGTCAGTGCTTAGCCGTAGCGGGGCTTTCGTTGCGGCTTCGTTTATGATCTTTAGGCCTTCACCATCGGTGTAGACAATCCACCCCTCTTTGCTTACGTTGAAACTCGTGGCTTGATCGATGACGTTGTTCTCACTGCCATCCTCCAATTTGTAGCGATAAACGCCGCGTTTACCGCTCACCGTGTCATGCTTGAGATAAAATACGTACTCGTCGTTTATTCCCCACTGCGGCAACGCTTCTCCGCCATCGGATCCCGTGAGCCGTTTTTCCGTATTTGAAACGAGGTCCAATAGATAAACATCGCCGCGTGGATCCGTTTTATGGGACACGTACAACAACTTGCTGCCGTCTTTATTTAGCGCCGGATCTCGGTCCGCAGCGGGGTGAGTGGTCAGCCGGCGCGGTAACGCGACAGGCCCCGCCGCCAACGACCGTAACCAAATATCAGGATTACCTTGGCGTTCCGAAACAAACGCCAGAAAGCGCCCGTCTTGCGACAGCGACGGAAAATAGTCCAGCGCAGGATGGCTTGTCAGCCGCTGCGAAGCCACTGCCGACAACGACACAATCAAAAAACATAGGGCATACCATGTTCTTTTTGGCAATCCGTAACGTCGCTGCATCAGTTAGCCTCTTTCCTCACCCACTCATCGTTGTCGATTTGTACCCATTCACCGACTTTTGCCTTATCTCGATTTAGCGCGGCAAATATATTCCGCACACCGGGCAGATCATCATCCGATAACGACTCGTTGGTTTCGATGACACGGCGCATAACCACTTCTCGGTCTTCGTTTTCCTCCACGACGAGGTTTTCGACAAAAGGTAACCGGTTAGGGTCAACCTCCTCCGGCGCGATCAACTCGAGTCTACCTTGGTTATTCTCACCGACGAGTCCTTGTGCCTTTAAGGCGTCGACATCGTCTCGATTGAAGGCCGAGCGCTGCATTGCGCTAATGACTTTCTTCTTCCCGGGGGGCAGCGGAGGGCTTTTCCGCAGTTTCCCCTTGGGATCGATATAGCGCACAGAGGCAATCAATAACATCTCTTGATCGAGTTCCTCGTAGGTGCCAAGGATTTGGTTTTCCAATGCGGTGCGCTCGTCGACCAGAGTCACTTCGACTAATGGGCCGCGGGTGCATCCATTCACGGCAACCCAAAGCGACAGCGCCAGGGCTGGTGTGCCGCGCCTAACGACGCCCATGGTCTTATTAAACTTCTCTGTAACGCTACCGTTCATATCCTTCGGTTCCAAACCCACTCTAATACTTTTAATGGAGAACAAGCTGACCATCGCTGTCGAACTGATAACCTCTTGAGCCGATAACCGCCACGACTTCAACCAGTGTATCCCAAGCCGGTATCTCCCGCGTAATGTTCTGCAAACTTTTAACTTTCCCTACTGGCACGCGGTCGATCTTGAATGTCGATAATAAACCTTCGCTAAATTCGATCTCCAGCGCTAGTGCTCCCTTCGTCATGGATACCGTAACGCGCGCGGGATTGGCGAGCTTGATTTTAGCGCGCGCATCCACGATGGTTGGATTGCTCCCCTCCGGATCGATAAAAACCAACAATCGATCCAGGGCTTCCTTACCGATATGAGTAATATACAACGTTGTTTCAGTTCGGTTAAAATCGATTAGCCCCGATTGTTGATCGATAATGAGCGACAAATCGACAATGGCGTCTAAGGTGCTGTCGCCGCCAATTCTGCGTTCACTGTCAAGCAGCTGATTGAGATCCAGGCCAGCCGCCTCGAGCCGTGCCGAAAGGCCCAGTTCATCGCGGATGGCGATCTTCAGACTGGCACCCACACCCCCACTCAGCATATTCATCACGACATTTTGGATATATAGCGTATCCTGCTCAAAACTTACTGTCGCGGAAACGTTGGATGCTTTAATCAAACCTAAGTCCAGCTCGCGAATCGTGATGCGCTCCCGTCGACCCGCGAGTGAACCTAAAGCGGACAACAGCGCGCTTGGTTTAAACCGTTCGATTGGTTGAGACCGTTGGTCTTCAGGCGTACCCCAAACCCAACGTTTGCGTGCGTGTACGCTGCCGTCGATATCCGCGATACCTAAACCGCTCTGCTCAAGATCAACATGAGAACTGTTGAGGTTAAACTTCGCTTCGATAGGTCCTTGCGCTTTTTTCAACAGGGAGGCGTTAACGGTCGCACGCCCCTTCGCCTTCAAACCCAGTGGACTCAACAAAGCATCCAAATCGGAGAGTTCAACTGCCGCGTCGCTATCCAGTCTTGCGTAAGTCCTCTCAAGCGCCAACGCGGGGTCTAGCGGCTTGGCACCAACAAATCCCCTTAGGCCGCTCACCGCACCGGTCACCTCCAGCTTTGCGCCCTCGGTAGCAAACTGCGCTCGTTCAACGTTAAACTCATCAAAGTTCAACATAGATACCGCTGCCTCCGCCTCAACACTGTTGACTTTGGCTAACGGCAATTCGGGCGGCAACGCCGTTTCATCGATACTCAGCTCTAACAAAGCGTCCACTTTTGGCACAACGCCCGGCTCATGCCTAACGTTTAATAAACCTGTCGCGTCTTTAACCTGATAACCAAGGCTACCGGCGTCCACGCCATTGAAGGACAATGAGACGTCCCCCTCTAGGGGAAGTCTCATGGTATCGATATCTTCGGCACTGGGCAGTCGACCCTGCAGTCTTAGCGTGAACGCCGCGGTACCGTTTAATTTGAGCTCGTCTATAGCTTGATGACTGCTCCGGTAAATTGTTTGCCGAGTAGCTCCCAGGTCGATTGCAGGCGTACTGAGATTAAGCGCCACGCGTCCATCAGAACCACGATAGCCACCGCTAGCACTAAGTTCGAACAGCTTGCCGCTGTGTAGCGTTAACTTATCCAAGGTATAACGTTCACGAAAGATGTCGTTGCGCGCGGTTAGCGATAGGTTCATCTCATCCACAGCCGCCTTCAGAGACGCGTTGTCGTAGTTTATTCCTTTAAGCGTCGCGTTGACCTCATCACGGGTCGCAAGCGCAAGCGGGTCGAACGCGTCCGAAACAGAACCGTCAAACGTCGAATGAAACATCACTACACCTTCGCTAATTCTAACCGCATCTCCGTAGTGAATCCGTGACAAATCCGCCTTGCTCGTAACTGTCCCTGAGTAACGGTTTTGCCGTCCGTCAAAGCGCGTCGATACGCCAACGCGAACCTCGTCTAGCCGTTTCGAGAGTAACAATTCGTCCATCGACACCGCAAGGTCGTGGACGGCGGCATCAACCGATAACTGCGCAGCGATGGGCTGATAGGTTTCATCAACCGTCCCCTTTACTTTGATGTCGATAACGTCCGCGCTAACTGTTTTCATCACGTTGACGCCCGCCAATACCCGTTTCGATAACAGCGGCAGAATGTTCTCAATACGCGGCTCTAACTTGCCGCTAACCTCGAAATCCATACCGTCGGCGATCGACTCCGCCGGTTGTACGCCGCCCAGGGCAGTGACCGCCAAAAGATCGCCCAAGTTTATCGACATGGAATTCAAGGCGAGGGTGCGGGAGCTCCCGTTACCGAGGGCGTCCAGTTTTATCTTAATCGGCAAACGGGATAACGTCGTCACTGCCATCGGGGGCAACTCAGCCGTACCCGCCACGTCGAGCTTGGCGCTGATCTCGTCCTGATCAACTAGCCCGCCGTCGAGGGCCAGGTCCATTCCGTTTAGGTGGTGATCTTCATACCAAACATCTTCTGTGGTTAAGCGCAGTGTGTAGTTAAGCTTCTGGGGTACATTTGCGGCAAGGGAGATGTCGCTGACTGTCATCGCCAGGTCGGCGCCACGCAACCCCGCCGGAAAAGAAGGTATATCCGCGGCTATCCCTCGCCCTTTTAGATCGAGACGCACGATCCCTTCAAAGCCGGTATCCGCCAGAACGCCGTTGACCTTAACCCGGGGAGACAGCTCTCCGCCAAGAACCATGTTTTTGTATTCGGCAGGCAAAAACGCGTCGGCTTTGTTTACTACGTGCGTTAGCGCAATGGTTGATTCTGCCACGGTCAAATCAATGGCCGGCTGCGTCATAAAGTCTGCGATCTGTCCCGATAACGCCATTTGCATCAGGTTAGCGGCGGCGAGCACCAGCTTCTCGATGTGCAGCCGTTGCCGCTGTAAGTCGGCGTTAATATCCAACGCCATAGAAAGCGGCATGCTTATGGATCGGCCTTCGACCAAAGCGCCTATTTCCTCCGCTTCCAATGCGCCTTTCATCGTTACAACATCTTCGTGCACACTAAGGGAGACGTCTAGATCGAGGTCTCGTATCTGTAACGCCAGGTTAGCGTCCACATCGACGTCGAAATTGGAATCGCTAATGACCAACGTGTTCAGCGCCACATCGACAGGAAGGGATGGAACCGTTGAGGGCGTTGGTCTTGTCGGACGTTCCGATGGCCCTTGAACTTCTTCGACGGGACCATCAGTTAAGTTCTCAAGGTCCAATCCTATGTCCAACCCTTCGAGGCGTATTTCGTCGACTTGTATGCGCCGCTCGAATAACGCGACCAGAGAATAACCAAGCGCCATACGCTTCAATGCCAGAAGCGTCTTTCCGCCTTTTTGAACATCGACGTCCTGCAATACCAGACCGGTCAACGGATTTATCGAAAGAGATTGCGCACGCACCGTACCTTGGAGTAACTCGGATAATTGGGTCTCCAGTTGTCGCTTCGCCAGATCCGACGGAAAAAAGAACACCAACAGCAACAATAGCGCGCAAGCACCGACAAACAACGCCAACACGCTAACCGCCAGCCACTTTATGGCCGCGGCAACCCGCGATGGCCGTTTTGGCTTCGGTTCTGAGTTTGCGGGTTGACTATCGGGAGGTTTCATCGGCGAAACTCATTACCATCGCCGAGTCATAGCGGACAGGCTTTCCAACGACACTCTATTACTAAAACGGCACCGAGAAAACGTCAATGAACCGTGATAACTACCGTTTTCATCGCTATGAGCCCAGTGTAGCCCATGTAGTAGCCCATGTAGGTTGGGTTGAGGAACGAAACCCAACAAATCTATCCAATAGCTCAGAGAAATTGAACCGCGAAACCTGAGGAAATAATCGCCCGCGGTAATAGACGAGCGTTGTTGGCGCACATCCACGCTAATACAGTCTAAAATTAGCTGCTGCCACCAATGCGCTGTCGCACGCGATGCTTCGCGGCGATGAAGTCTTTGTGGGGCACGTACAGAAGCTCCGCGATCTTACGGACCAATGCCTCTTCGTGCTTGTCCATCTCCTCGTCCGCAAAGGCGACCTGCCACATTAACTCAACGATTTTCAATTTCTGCTCGTTAGAGTACTCATTGTTGATCAACGACGTGAACTCGTGATAACAAACGGCTTGAGAGGCTTCTTGCTCCGCAAGCGCCACCAATTCTTCTGTTTCGCTGTCACTGAGTTCAAAGTTTGTTTGAACGGCATGGGTTACCGAATCACGCTCTGCGTCTTTTATCTCGTCATCGGCACGTGTCATCTCGATAAGCAACGCAGCGGTGGCCAAACGCAGGCGATGATCCACATCATCGGCCGCTGCTGTCGATTGGGTGTCGAGGTGGTCCTCAAAAAATTTCTTTATGCCCTTTATCATAATAACCCTAGCATTATCATAATAACCCTAGCACCGCGAAACGTTTCATCCATCGCTGAACACAAAGCCTCATAGTACTCGTCGATCTTCGCCTACGCAAATTCGCCCCCTTGCCAGGTGGCGTACAATGACGACTACTGACCTGCTGATTTCCTAAAAACGCTTTGATCCTGTTTACTTTTTTTAGCCAGTCCTTTTCTTACAATAAAGGGCACGACGGTAACCAGTCCAAGCAACAGCAAGGTGATTGTCACTTGCCTCGGATCTGCGGCCCCTAGCGAAGATCCGAAATGAGCCAACAAGAAACTGATCGGGATAATCCCCATTAGGGTCGCCAGCGCAAATCGTAAAAACGTGATCTGTGTTAAACCCGCCGCGTAGCTAATGACGTCGAAAGAAACAAACGGTATAAGGCGGCTGACGAACACAATGAGCGTTAGATGTCTCTGGGATCCAAAAATACCCGTCGACAGTTTATCGCCAAACCATTTTTTCAACACTTCGTACCCCACCAACCGACTCACCGCAAAAGCGATCAACGCGCCCAGCTCAGCACCAAGGAGTATATAGAGCGTTCCCCACGTATGCCCGTACAATGCACCCGCGGCAACCGCTATCGGCGCACTCGGAAGAGGGCTCATGACAATGGCCAAGGTCATAAAGCTTATCACCGCAACGGGACCCCAGATGCCAAAGCTTTGGATAAATGCCTTTAGTTTATCCCCGTCCAGCAGGTCTCGCGCCAAACCTTGGTCTACAAGATAGCCGTATAGCAGAACGAAGGAAACGACGAGCACAACCCCAATCGCGAATCGTTTCCACTTAAAAGCATGCATCGTCATCTCGCACAGGCGCTACCGGATACCGGCGATTCAGAGCCGCGGCGGCACTCGCGCAGCCACGCCTTATACAATCTAATCAGCGCACCACAGTATCTGAATCACCAGTGTTGACATAGCATAACGATTTTAAAACGACAAAGGCTAACGATGACTCAAGTTTCGAAGTTCGCCTTACGTCTACACAACTTCGGCGGTTGCTGCATCTGATGTAGGTTGGGTTGAGGAACGAAACCCAACAAAACTCTCTTACACCTCAGCGCTACTGCACTCCGAAACTTGAGTCAGGAAAAAAAATTATTTCACGCCGCTTCGCTTAAGCACCCCCATGTCATAAGATACCCGTTGCGCAGGCGTAAGAAT
>CALZJI010000110.1 GCA_945787615.1 uncultured Chromatiaceae bacterium
ATGAGGAGGTATAGTTCTTTATTTTGATGGCTTGATTGCTAAAAAAGTCTCGTTCGGAGCCGCTATCTATGAGGTATTAGTGGGTTGGTGGTAATTGTGGCTTTGATCAGCAAATGGGGCTTCTTTATTTGATTCGATGCGTTCCACCGTTAGCGCAATAGAGGCTCGGAACGTTACGATTATCTTTTAAACGATTCGGTTCGTTTAAGCGCCGCGTTTTTTGAGATCTGGAGGGTACATGTAAGGCCTGTAGATTACCCGGTTTCAGTGCATTTACGGAAAAGAGAGTATGCGAAGGAGAAAGCCGGACCTGTTGGTTGTGCTCGTGATTGTAGTGAGCGTGGGGGTTGTCGTCTCAACGAAGGCAGAGGCGAACGATTACGGGATCATTAATTTGCAGCGAAACACAGGATCGTTAAGTGGTTGCCAGCCACCTTGGTTTGCGTGCATGGACGGACGAGAACCAGAGGGTGGGCAGCACAATACGAAAAGAGTTAGACCTCACCATGTCTTACGAATCTTAATAGAACGCTACGTAGATCGGGTTGTTCCGTCCATTCGTATTAATCACCGAGCGGTTGCCGGCAGAGCGGTTCGCAAACAGTCGCACGATTTTAGGATTAGATTCAACCTCGTTTATAAGGGTACTGATTACAAGTTCAAATATGGGCAAGGTGAGCTGGGAGTCTCCACGCGTGGTTCAGCGCGCGCGCTGGGCCGAGGTACAATTCACGGGTTCCTCGGTTTTGATTTACGCTGGTAAAGCACCGTCTCGTTGATCGTTTAATCCATTCTGGGTTAATCGCCTTAAGGGCCGCGGAAAATAATAATTATCCAAAGATTGCGCCGGATTTTTGCTCAGATTCAAGGCGCGGCAAGTGGCGCATATTGGAATACGCAACACTTGCCGTAACGCAGAAGCTGAGTAAAAAACAAGCAAGGTTGGATAATTATTTTTTCCCGTGGCCCTAACTGCCACCGTGCATAAGTCAACCATTTTGTTTCTTATGCCCATTGCGGATCGCATTTCGCGAGAAAGTGGGCGCCATACCTAGCCCGCGGTTCTCGAAGGGGCATGCGAAGTTCGCGCACTATGGGACTTGCTTTGGCCGCAATGTCCGGGAAAACCGTTCGCCAATGGGTATACCCGGAAGCAGCAAGCGCGTCCTCGTGAGTAATGCGTGCGAGTGGATGTGTCTACTGAAGGATAAGGCTTGTAAAGAAAATATTTTCTATACTTGGATCGCCGGTTTTCTCTTTCATGACCTGTTGGACAGTTTTCAATGCTTCTTCTCGGAGTCGTTTCTTACCCTCAATCGTTTGCAGTTCCGAGAATCTTTTTTCCGATAACAACATGATAAGATTATGTTTTATCGCGGTCATATGCGCTTTTACTTTTGCAGCGAGCACGGGCGCTTTCAACTGGAATTCTGTCGTGACCTGAAGAAAATGGATTGTGTCACGACTTAACACGTTAACGATAAGCGGGCTGTCCAACGTTACATAGTCTTGTTCTTCGCCTTCCGGCTCGGCGGATGCGGCTGCCCACGCTAATGGACTGGCCACCGATAGCATAATCGCAATAGCTACAACGGCAACTACGCTCTTTCGTCTGAACAAAGACAGTGTGTTCTTTAGGCGATTCTGTGCAGGCATCTTCCTGATATACGGCCGGACATCTTGGCGTTGTTGCTGAATAAAGGCATTCGTTTTCAACGTTTCAGGATCGAGGTGCTATTTTCTCACCTTAAGGTTATCGTCGCACAGACTGATTTATTGAGCGTAAGTGTTGCTATGATCACAAATGAGGAGTAAGGGCCACGGAAACAAGTAATCATCCAATTTTGCTTGTCTTTTGGCCCAGCTTCTGTGTTGCGGCAAGGGTTACATAAAGCGATTATGCGCCCCTTGCCGCGCCTTGAATCTGACCCAAAATCCGGCGCAATCTTTGGACAATTATTTATTTCCGCGGCCCTTAGCTCAGCACAAGAAAGAAGCATATGGAATGGAAAGTGCTGTTCACGGTATTTGCGGCGATCTTCATCGCTGAACTCGGGGACAAAACCCAACTCGCGACACTTTTATTTGCCGCGGACAAGGAAGTCAGTAAGTTTACTGTATTTATCGGCGCATCGCTGGCGTTGATCGTGGCTTCGGCGATCGGCGTGCTCGCCGGCGGTGTCATTTCGACCTATGTGAGCGAAAAATATCTAAGGGTAATAGCGGGTATCGGTTTTATCGCTATTGGGATATGGACGCTGTTGAGAAGTTAACGTATAAATAAAGGCCGATGTACGTCTGTGCGAAAAGGTTATTCCCTCCCCAAAAACGAACTTTCTTGTAGAGCCTTTCCCCAGACAAGGCGGACGCGAAGGAGAATCCATACCAATGAAAAAAACCCAACCCAATAAAGATAGGCTGGACCAGGTCGTTGCTCGGGCTCAGCGAGAGCGGGAGCAACGAGAGCAAGGCTATCGCGAGCAAGCGCTCAAGCTTTACCCTTGGATTTGCGGTCGATGTAGTCGCGAGTTTAGCCGTGATAACCTTAAAGAGCTTACGGTTCACCATAGGGACCACAATCACGACAACAACCCGACCGACGGGAGCAACTGGGAACTCTTGTGCGTTTACTGCCACGACAATGAGCACTCGCGGTATATAGATTCCGCGGCCTCCGGTGAAGCAACGCTAGAAGGCAAACGAGAGACGTCAGCCACTTTTAAGCCGTTTGCAGGCCTTGAATCTTTACTGAAGAACAAACAGTAGCCGCTCACATTGCTCGAAAAGGCAGTCAAAGCTATCCCGTAGCAAACCCGCGCATCGCGACGGGCCGATCTGGAGCGTGTAACCATGCGCTGGCAATTTTGGATTGACCGTGGGGGAACATTCACCGATTGTTTAGGTAAGGATCCGCACAGCGGCCACATTAAGGTAGCCAAAGTCCTTTCCTCGGACCGAGCACCGCTCACCGGCATTCGCCAGCTGCTCCATCTCAACGACGACGAGCCTATTCCGCCGTGTGATGTGCGCATGGGAACGACGTTGGCGACTAACGCGTTGCTGGAGCGTCACGGAACGCCCTGCGCGCTCGTCATTACGCGGGGTTTCCGTGATCTATTGGAGATCGGCAGCCAAGCGCGACCACAGTTGTTCGAGCTTGACATCCGCAAACCCGAACGACTATATCAAGGCATTATCGAAGTCGATGCGCGCTGTGACGCCAATGGGCAGGTTATTGCGCAGCCCCATTGGGAGGCGTTAACAGGCGAATTGCAAAGAGTGCGCGCAGGCGGTATCGACAGTCTCGCCGTTGTGTTGTTGCATGCATATCGCGCACCTGGCCTTGAGAAGGCGATCGGCAAGCTTGCCCGCCAGGTCGGTTTTCGCCACGTCTCGCTATCGGCAGAAGTCGCGGCGGAAATCGGATTGGTCGGCCGCGGCGACACCACCGTCGTCGATGCCTATCTCACGCCTTTGATACACGATTACGTAACGGCCCTCTTGGCCGAAATGCCGGGCAGCACATTACGGCTTATGCAATCGAGCGGCGGCTTGACGGAAGCCCACCACTTCCGTGGACGCAACGCCATCTTTTCAGGCCCTGCCGCAGGCGTTGTCGCCTACGCACACGTCGCGAAGGAAAATGATTACGAACGCGCTATCGGTTTCGACATGGGTGGGACATCAACGGACGTGTCCTGTTACGAAAATGAATTCGAGCGGGAATACGAGACGGAGGTCGCGGGCGTACGGCTACGCGCGCCTATGATCGCCATTAAGACAGTCGCCGCCGGTGGCGGCTCTATTTGCCGACACAACGGTTTCCGGTTTACTGTGGGACCGGAAAGCGCAGGCGCGGATCCAGGACCGTTGTGCTATGGGCGTGGTGGCGCCTCGGAGTTGACATTAACCGATGTTACTCTCGCCCTTGGCCGGGTGGCACCCGATCGGTTTCCGTTTCCACTACGCCGTAAAAGCGTGGACCAGGCACTTGCCGAGTTTGCGGATACGTTAGCCAAACAAAATCTAGCGCGAACGCCGCGTGAAATCGCAGCCGGCTTGTTTTACATCGCCAACGCCAATATGGCCGAAGCGATTCGGCAAGTCTCCGTCGCCAAAGGTCGTGACGCACGGGACTACGCGCTGGTGGTCTTCGGGGGCGCCGGCGGCCAACACGCCTGTCCCATTGCGAGGCGACTGGGAATTCGCACCCTCATCTTCGATGCCTACGCCGGAGTGCTCTCGGCGTACGGAATGGGGCTTGCCGACGTCAGCTGGCACGGCGAAGCCGATGCCGGTTGGCGGGTGCTCGATGAAAACACAATGGGCCAGCTGAAACCTGAGTATGACACCCTCAGCGCGCGGGGTCGACAGCGGCTGCGCTCCGAAGGATTCAGTGACGCCAACATCATTGTTCGCCATCGCATTGACCTGCGCTATCGCGGCACCGAGACCGCCATGACGCTCGAGGCAGGTCACGATGATATAACAGCCTTGCGTGAAGAGTTTGATGCCGCGCACCGTCGCCTATTCGGTTATGCGCGCCCAGAATTCCCCATTGAGGCGGTCGCTGTACGGGTAGAAGTCGTGGGCCATGCTCCCTCCTTGATTAAAGGTCGGCCAACGGTTGCCGCCTTCGATAACGCGACGGCGCCTGTGCCTCAGCCCTTGCGCCGCGAACAAATGTGGAGCGGTAGCCAAATGGAGTTGGCGCCGCTCTTTCGCCGGGAGGACCTCGCTCCGGGGACTCGCTTGCTTGGCCCGGCATTGATTCTGGAATCGACGGGTACGATTGCGCTCGATCGTGGTTTCGAACTACGGGTTGGTGCTAACGCCCAGCTCGTTATTCACGACCGAACCCCGGAGGTTAGCGCCGTAGGCGCCGGCCACACGGCAGTCGATCCGATTCTCCTAGAGATCTTTAATAATATGTTCATGTCCATAGCAACACAGATGGGCAGTACCTTGCGGCGTACCGCGCTTTCCACCAACATCCGAGAACGGCTCGATTTTTCCTGCGCCGTATTCGATCGCAACGGCGGATTGGTGGCCAACGCCCCCCATATTCCCGTTCACCTTGGCGCTATGAGTGAATCAATCAAGGGTATCCTCGCGGCGTATCCCGCCCCTCGTCCCGGCTGGGTTTTTGCGACCAACGATCCGGCCGCGGGAGGCTCCCATTTGCCGGATATCACGGTCATTACCCCGATACACGACGGCAACGGCGAGCTGATTTTTTTTACCGCAAGCCGTGGACATCACGCCGATGTGGGCGGAATTACACCCGGGTCCATGCCGCCGTTCTCTAATACCCTGTCCGAGGAAGGCGTGGTTCTACGGGCGCTTCCCGTTGTACGTGACGGCGCCTTCAATGAAC
>CALZJI010000111.1 GCA_945787615.1 uncultured Chromatiaceae bacterium
CGTTACCCAGCGGCGCGACGGCGGCGGCGAAACTCTGCCACCTTCCTTCTGCATTCACAAATGTACCGGAGGTTTCCGAGAACGGCCCAATAGGCAAAACAACATCAGCGTAAGACGCGATGGTATCGCTATTGTACGCAGAGAGCGAAACAACAAACTCTGCCTCGCGCAATGCTTTAATCGCGGAGAGAGGGTCGATACCGTCGCATTCGGGCTCCACGCCCATCAGCACATAGCCTTTAAGTGGCGACGCCAACATCTCACGAGCATTTAATCCGCCACTTACTTCGGCACCGGCCGCCCCGCGATGAGGCAGCGCTCCGGCCAACCACGCGCCTGCAGCGTTACTGCCCAATGTCAAGTACCCTACCTTGGCAGTAGTTAATTCTGCGATGGCCCCTGCTAATGCACGTAGCGTCGCAAACGCAGGATGGCTCATGCCACCTTGACCCAATAACACAGTCCCATTTTGCGCTTCACGCAACTGCGTTGCAATCGCACTATGGGCGCCGGTGACCTCAACGCCCTTTAAAAGTTTATCGATACCAGCGGGCGCAGTCTTTCGTGTCTGGGTCAGCAGGGCCTTAACAACGCCCCCCAAAGCCACCTCCATTCCAGCCGGAGCGGTAACAATTTTTCCGGCTACGGGGAAATTGAAATCGTAGTCGACGGGGTTGATAAAACTTATCTTCGCTCCGGCAAGCGCCGCTTTACGAAGCCGGTGGCCGGCGATAGGTTGATCCTTGCGGATATTCGAACCAATCAACAAGGCCGCATCCAGTTTTTCGAGGTTTTCTACGGATTGACCCAAAGACGGGAACAACGGTGCAATCTCATCGTCACTAAAATCCAACTGGCGCAAGCGATGATCGATGTTTACGCAACCGGTACCGCGAACCAATTTCTGTAGCAGAAACATCTCCTCCACCGTCGCGCTCGGGGACACAAGCCCGCCCAGTTGATCCGCCCCATGCCCATTAATCAAATCTTTGAGACCGTTAACCGCAAACGCTAGCGCCGTATCCCACGTCGCCTGCTGCCACTGGCCATCCTTTTTGATCATCGGCTGTTGCAGGCGCTCACTGCTATTCAAGCCCTGATAGGAAAATCGATCGCGGTCTGACAACCACGTTTCGTTAATGGCTTCGTTCTCCCTCGGCACAACGCGCATGACTTTGTTGTTTCGAACTTCAAGGGTGATGTTAGACCCAACGCAATCATGGGGCGCGATCGAGGGCCAAGTTTGCATTTCCCAATTTCGCGCCGAGTAGCGAAACGGCTTGGAGGTCAGCGCACCGACGGGGCAAAGGTCGATAACGTTACCCGACATCTCTGAAGTGATAGCAGATTCGACGTACGTGCCTATCTCCATGTGCTCGCTGCGTCCCGTTGCGCCGAGCTCCTTGATCCCAGCAATTTCCTCGCCAAACCGGACGCAGCGCGTGCAGTGAATGCAACGGGTCATATCCGTTGCGATGAGAGGACCGAGATTCTTGTCTTTAACGACGCGTTTTTTTTCTTGGAAACGAGAATGACTGGCACCGTACCCAACGGCTAAATCTTGCAAGTCGCATTCGCCGCCCTGATCACAGATCGGGCAATCCAAGGGATGATTAATAAGAAGAAATTCCATTACCCCTTTCTGCGCTTCGATGGCTTTAGGAGATTTGGTATGCACAATCATCCCCTCCGTCACAGGGGTCGCGCAGGCCGGCAATGGTTTCACCGCTTTTTCGACTTCAACCAGGCACATCCGGCAATTGGCCGCCACGGACAGTTTCTTATGATAACAAAAACGCGGTATGGATATGCCCACCTCGTCGGCCGCCTCAATGACCATAGCGCCGTCTTTTGCTTCAATCTTAATGCCGTCTATCTCGATACTTACCATGTTATACCCTGTGTTCGCTCACCAACTGATTTCAGCGTATTTTCGTTATCTGGTTTTACGCAACCTTACGCTGCGGTACATCGACCATGCATGTCTTGTGGTCTATGTGGTATTCGAATTCTTCACGGAAGTGTTCGATAAAACTGACTACGGGTAGCGCTGCCGCGTCCCCTAAGGCACAGATGGTACGCCCCTCAATGCGCTTTGAAACACTAACTAACATGTCAAGGTCTTCGTGGCGACCCTGTCCATGCTCGATGCGATGGATCACTCGCGACAGCCAACCCGTCCCTTCACGGCATGGCGTACATTGTCCGCACGACTCTTCGTAGTAAAAATGGGCGATCCGCGCTAACGCCTTCACCATACACGTGCTGTCATCCATGATAATGACAGAACCCGCACCCAGCATTGATCCCGCTTTCGCCAGCGAATCGTAATCCATCGTGACGTCCATCATTACCTCCGCCGGTAACACTGGCGTTGACGAACCACCCGGAATACACGCCTTGAACTCCCTTCCATCGCGAATACCCCCTGCCATCTCGAGCAATTCGGCAAACGGCATACCCATAGGCACCTCGTAATTACCGGGTTTATTAACGTGCCCCGAAACGCTAAAAATCTTAGTGCCCCCGTTGTTGGGCTTCCCTAACTCATGAAACCACTTTCCGCCTTTTTGCAGGATAGTCGGAACGGACGCCAACGTTTCCGTGTTGTTAATGGTTGTGGGACGACCATAGAGGCCATAACTGGCGGGGAACGGCGGCTTAAAACGGGGCTGTCCTTTCTTACCTTCCAACGACTCCAACAGCGCAGTTTCTTCCCCACAAATATAGGCACCGGCACCTAAGTGGGTATGCAACTCAAAATCGACGCCGGATCCCAGAATATTTTTTCCGATAAGACCCGCCTCACGCGCTTCCTTCAATGCCGCTTCGAAACGCTCATAACATTCCCAAAACTCACCGCGGACGTAGTTATACCCGACCGTCGCCCCGATAGTGTAACCCGCGATAGCCATCCCTTCGATGAGGGAATGGGGGTTAAACCGCATAATGTCTCGGTCTTTAAAGGTTCCCGGCTCCCCCTCGTCGGAGTTGCAGACGATATATTTCTGGCCGGGGACGTTTCGTGGCATAAAACTCCACTTTAAGCCGGTTGGGAATCCTGCGCCTCCGCGACCGCGCAGGGCGGAAGCCTTTAACTCGCTTATGATTTCGTCGGGCGGTCGTTTTTTCTTAAGAATCTTCTTCCAAACTTGGTAACCCCCTGCGCTTTGGTAGGTTTGCAACGTCCACGGTCTGTCTAGGTGTAACGTTTGAAAACACGTTTCGTTAGCCATGCATGCTTACTCTAAATTGTCCAAGATTGAATCAATCTTTTCAGGCGTCAAATTCTCGTAATAGCTCTTTCCAACTTGCATCATCGGCGCGCCGCCACAGGCACCCAGGCACTCGACCTCCTTGAGGGTTATCCGCCCGTCGTCCGTTGTTCGCCCGAGGCCAATACCAAGTCGTTTCTGTAGATGCGCCACCACGTCATCGGACCCGCACAACATGCAGGAAATATTGGTGCATACGCTAACCTTGTGCCGCCCGACGGGCTTAAGCTCATACATGGAGTAGAACGTCGCAACTTCATAGACCGAAATCGGTTCCATGCTCAAATAATCGGCTACCGCGTCCATCAGTTCAGTTGTTAGCCAACCTTGGTTCGCATCCTGCACGATTTGCAATGCTGCCATTACAGCCGATTGTTTCTGATCGGGTGGATACTTTGCGACCCATTGATCGATCTCTTTGCGCGCCTCGTCCGATATCAAATGCAGTTTGCTGTCGGCCATTAACGGTCAACCTCCCCAAACACGATGTCCTGCGTCCCGATGATTGCGACGACATCGGCGATCATATGACCGCGCGACATTTCGTCTAAGGCTGCGATATGGGCAAACCCCGGCGCTCGCACCTTTAATCGATAGGGTTTATTCGCACCGTCGGATACGAGATAAACACCAAACTCGCCCTTTGGATGTTCTACCGCCGCGTAGGCCTCACCTTCGGGCACACAGTAGCCTTCCGTAAATAGCTTGAAGTGATGAATGAGCGCTTCCATGTCGTCTTTCATATCGATCCGACTCGGAGGCGCAACTTTCAAATCGTCCGCCATGACAGGACCTGGATTCTCCCGCAACCATTTCACGCATTGTTTAATGATCTTGTTTGCCTCGCGCATCTCCTCGACGCGCACTAAATAGCGATCATAACAATCGCCATTCGCTCCAACTGGAATATCGAAATCCAGTCGATCATATACTTCGTAGGACTCTTTCTTCCGTAGATCCCATTCGACCCCGGACCCTCGCAACATCGGCCCTGTCAATCCCATTTGTAAAGCGCGCTCAGGAGAAACGACACCAATATCGACGGTACGCTGCTTCCAAATACGGTTATCGGTAAGCAACGTTTCATACTCGTCAACGTATTTAGGAAACCGATCGCTAAAATCCTCAATAAAGTCCAACAGCGAACCGTGCCGATTGTGATTTAGTCGCTCCACTTCCTTTGCGTTATGCCACTTTGAGACTTCATACTTGGGCATTGTATCGGGAAGGTCGCGGTACACCCCACCTGGGCGATAATACGTTGCATGCATACGCGCTCCCGAGACCGCTTCATAGGCATCGAACAAGTCTTCTCGCTCGCGGAAACAATAAAGAAACACAGTCATGGCACCGATATCGAGAGCGTGGGCACCAAGCCACAGGAGGTGATTCTCTAAACGCGTTATCTCATCAAACATCACACGAATGTACTGCGCACGCAACGGCGGCGAAATGCCGAGCAGTTTTTCGATTGCCAATACATAGCCATGCTCGTTGCACATCATGGACACGTAGTCTAAACGGTCCATGTAGCCGATACTTTGACTGAAGGGTTTACTTTCGGCAAGTTTCTCGGTTGCACGGTGGAGCAAACCAATATGAGGATCGGCCCGCTCGATGATTTCACCGTCTAATTCCAGCACCAATCGCAATACGCCGTGCGCCGACGGATGCTGTGGCCCAAAGTTCATTGTGTAGTTACGAATTTCAGCCACTACTAGACCTCACCTTCCTGCGTCTTACCCTCGTACCGATTGTCGTGGCGAATTACACGGGGCACGAGAATCCGCGGCTCAATACTTACCGGCTCATACACCACACGCCGCTTATCCGGGTCGTACCGCATTTCGACGTTACCAATTAACGGAAAATCTTTTCGGAACGGGTGGCCAATAAAACCATAGTCCGTAAGTAAGCGTCTCAAATCCGGATGGCCCTCAAAGACGATACCAAATAAGTCAAACGCCTCGCGCTCGAACCAATTGGCTGAATTCCAGATGTCGGTAACTGAATCGACACGAGGCATTTCTTCGTCCTGAAGAAATACCCTTAAGCGAACCCGCTGATTATTTCGCACCGATAAGAGATGGTATACAACGGCGTACCGGGCCTTTGCCCACGGTTGTTCCCCGTACTCTGAATAATCGACACCACAGATATCGATAAGCTGTTCGAATGAAAACTCCGCCTCGTCCCGCAATCCGACGCAAACTTCACGAACGTTCTCTTTTACCACCGTTGCTGTTACTTCCCCTAACGCAACAACGCATTCCGACATTGCGGCACCAAACCGTGTTTGGAGGCGTTCCGCCAGAACTTCCACTTTACTCGACATGATGGATACCTTTAGCGGGCTATCGTATTGGTACGTTTAATTTTATTTTGTAGTTGTATAACACCATATAACAGCGCTTCGGCTGTGGGTGGACACCCAGGGACGTATATATCGACAGGTACGATGCGATCACAACCGCGCACGATCGCATAGGAATAGTGATAGTAGCCGCCTCCGTTCGCACAAGAGCCCATAGAAATCACCCAGCGCGGCTCGGACATTTGGTCGTAGACTTTACGTAACGCGGGCGCCATTTTATTTACCAATGTTCCCGCTACGATCATGACGTCCGATTGCCTTGGACTTGGACGGAACACCACGCCAAACCGGTCCAGGTCATACCGCGCCGCGCCAGCGTGCATCATCTCGACCGCGCAACAGGCCAAGCCAAATGTCATTGGCCACAATGACCCCGTGCGGGCCCAATTGATGAGTTTGTCGGCGGAAGTAGTGACGATACTCTTTTCTAGAACGCCTTCTATTCCCACTCTAAAGCCCCCTTCTTCCACTCATACGCGAAACCAACCACGAGTATCGCAAGAAAGACGAACATTGCGATGAAGCCAAACCAGCCAATGGTCTCCAAAACCACTGCCCACGGAAAAAGAAAAGCGATCTCCAAATCGAAAATGATGAACAGTATGGCAACAAGATAGAAACGAACGTCGAACTTCATCCGACTGTCTTCGAATGCCTCGAATCCGCACTCGTAAGGTGAGAGTTTTTCACTGTCTGGGCGATTGGGCCCCAATAACCGGCCAGCCAGAACGGGCGCGACGCCAAAGCCAACACCTAGACCGAGAAAGACTAAAATAGGCAAGTAATTTTCTAACATGAGCGGCACCCACCACTAACCGAAATTATCATTCTTATTATCGCTTTGAGAGCAACGCAAGATGCCGTTCCGAGAAACGTACCCCGAGCTTGCAGCCTTTCATTCTAACCAATTAACGATCCGAGTCTAGGATAGATGACGGGAGCCCGTCAAGCCAATTTATTGCGATATAGCGCGATAGTTCCCTCTTCTATCCAGAATCTTCTAATTCCGGATTCCCTCTTTCTTTGTACTATTAGATATTGCCGTTTTCTTGACTGTTAAACTCCGACTTTATCGCGTGCACTATGGTGCCGATGGCCGGAGTCGAACCGGCACGGCTTGCGCCACCGCCCCCTCAAGACGGCGTGTCTACCAATTCCACCACATCGGCATTTATTTTAACGATACTACGTTTTAATCCTGCGTGCCATCGCTCGGCGGCGCGGTAACCGGAATATCCGGTACGTCTACGGGCCCTTGATCTATCTCGACCGGCTCCTCAACGGCGGGCATATCCCCCACCGGTTCCGTAATCGCCGTCTCCGTTACACTTCGAATCTCTTGTATCTGGCCGGACAAATAAGCCAAGGACAAGCTCGTCAGAAAAAATACAGTGGCGAGAATCCCGGTTGCTCGCGTAAGAAACGACGCCGAGCCACGACTACCGAATACCGTTTGGGAGGCGCCCGATCCAAACGCCGCGCCCGCATCGGCACCCTTACCATGCTGTAGCAACACCAGCCCTATCAATACGGCGGCAACGCCACCGTGAACAATCAACAATATAGTCTGTAACATACCATTACGTCTTGTACGTTAGGCGGGCTCCTAGCCAACGTCATGCCGCCCGCCGGGGAAAAAACCTAGCTTTCGAACTTAGGGCTCGCGTCGAAATCAATTCACATTTTGGCCATCGATCCATCTCGCCTGGCTGCGTTGCAAAAACTTGAAAGATATTTATATTCCGGCGTTTTTACGCCTTGCCAAGCGAGCGCCTCAACGCCCAAAATGTGAATTAATTGTGACGCGAGCCCTTAGGAAGCACAGCTGTTGTCCTTGGTTACCGTGCTGCGTCGCAGATCTTTAAAAAGTCCTCTGCTTTCAGTGATGCGCCACCGATGAGTCCGCCGTCAATATCAGGCATAGAAAACAATTCCTTTGCGTTATCCGGGTTTACGCTACCCCCGTAGAGAATGAGCGTCTTATCCGCAAGAGTCGTGTCCTGAGCAGCAAGTTGCGCCCTGATAAACTCATGCACCGCTTGCGCTTGTTCGCGGGTTGCAGTCTTTCCCGTTCCGATGGCCCACACGGGCTCGTAGGCTATGACCGACGCGTTAAGCGCGGATATTCCTTCCTCGCTACTAAGCAGCACCTCGATCTGGCGTGCGATGACGCGCTCGGTGTCGCCACCCTCTCTTTCTTTCAGGGTCTCACCCACGCAAACTATTGACGTTAAACCGGCCTGTTTCGCCACGATACATTTCTTCGCGACAAGCGCATCGTTTTCTTTATGGTAGATACGTCTCTCCGAGTGACCGACAATAACGTAACTGCACCCGAAATCATTAAGCATGTCGGTGCAAATGTCGCCGGTATACGCACCGGGTGGGTGCTCCGACACATCCTGTGCGCCGAGTTTTACGCTCGATCCC
>CALZJI010000112.1 GCA_945787615.1 uncultured Chromatiaceae bacterium
CCTACATCCATGTAGGCAAGGCGTAAAAACGCCGGAATATAAATATCTTTCAAGTTTTTGCAACGCCGCCAGGCGAGACGGATCGATGTCCAAAATGTGAATTAATTTTGACGCGAGCCCTTAGCCCGGAATACTCACGCCGCGAGTTGTCGTACCATTGCGTCAAGATCATCGAGCTTCGTCATGGCCGCTCTCAATATTTTGATTACCGAGTCCGCATCGAGTTCGAGTTTGTCCAAGATGTTTCGAGGCAAATGTTCTTGAATTGTGGCAAGTTCATCCTCATGGGTACACATCAGGCAATTGGCCAAGTGAATTAGATTGGCGTGAGTGTAATGCACTCCGTCGAAATCCGCGTCGGGGTGTTTGAGGTTAGTGACCACCACTTCGTCGGGTAAGTCCCAGAAGCGGAGTATGCGCGCGCCGGCTTCTGCGTGGGTAATTCCTAACATCTCACGCTCCAACTGGTGGAGGTCCGTATCCGGATCTTTCCACATCACTTCATTGAGTTTGGCGTACTCGTTGGGGAAAAGATGGCCAACGGCCAGTAAGCCAAACTCATGAAGCAGACCGGAAAGGTAAGCCACACTGGGTAAAACGCCCAGTTCGCGCGGCAGTTCTTGGGCTAATGACTGCGACATGACGGCATTATGGACGGATCTCACCCAGTACGCCTCGGATCCAAGGGGCCCTTTGCTGGGTATTTCGAAAGGTTTCGCCGTTGCGAGGCCCAGCGCAAGGTTCAATACTGTATCGTAGCCTAAAACCCTGGCTGTTGCGGATTCTACGTTATCGATGTTGCCTCGATAGCCGTAAAGGGACGAACGGGCATAACGGATCACCTGCGCCGATAAGCTCGGGTCCAACTCGATAACTTTCGCGAGCGCGCCAACATCGGGTTCAGGCGCAGCGCGGAGCTCGAGCACTTTTTGCGTGATTTCCGGCAGGGTAGGGAGGTCCTGCATTTCTTCGAAGCGCGAACGAACTTCTGCTTTGAACTGGGTCGTTGTCATTAAGCACTCCGAGCGATAAGGAAGAGGTTCTGGGCCTAGCCCGCATATCTCACGGGATCAACGCGATCTCGCTTGATTATTGGTTCCACGATGAAATTTTTTCGGTAACTGCGTCCTGCATTACTCTCGATCACTGCTCCCGGCGTGATTCTAACTCGTCAACCGCCTCCTGCGTTGCTCTATCTCCTGCCGTCACTACCGGCTCCTGCCCTTTCGTGACACTCGCACGTCCGTGTGCGTCGGTCGCTACGGGCTCCTGCCCTCTGCTACCATTAAGATCGTACAGGTTGCCCGTTTCTATAGCTGTTCACGTGCTCGGAGGTGCGCGATATCTGTGGGCCAATACGCAGTTTTGGTATAAAGTGCCGATGGCGGGCAGAGGACAGTAGGTTACACGTCGCAGGCGAAATTGCCGCAGCAACTGATTGTCGGGATGGCTTAATGTCAACTTATTGGTGTACATCCACATTTTTCGCTATCGTGCTGTTTTAGAATGACATTGTAAATGGCCGTTTTTGGATCCTTCGTTTCTACTAGGGGGTACGGCGTATCGTTCTTTACGGAACTGTCGATACATGTTGCAGCGGTGCGTGGTTGAAATATCCCCGCAAGATCGTCATAGTTGACACCCATCAGGCCAAATCGAGTTTGGGCAGTCTTAGGGCTAAAAACGTACGCCGCAGAACAGCGCCTAGAGGTGCTAGTAATTTGTTGAAGTATTTTTCGTAAGCAACTAAAACTAAAAAGAAAGCGCTGCGTAGTCTAGAAAAATAAAATCTCCGAGTGAATTAGAAATGTTATTCGAAAGATTCTTTAAGCCTAAGTGGCAGAACAAAAATCCGAAGATTCGCAAGCAAGCACTGCAGGCGATGGATGCCAGCGACAGCGAGGTTCAGGAAATTTACCGGGAGGTCGCGATGGGCGACGCGGATCCGATCGTACGCCAATACGTTGTGCGGTACTTAGACGACCCGCGGGTGCTGCAGCGTATTACCCAAAAAGACGTTGATGCGACGGTGAGAGAGTGCGCCAGTCAGCGACTAAGTCGGTTGTTAGCCGGCATGGACGCGACGAAGGTGTCATATGAGGAGCGATTAACCCACCTCAGGGATCTGGACGACCCGCGGATGCTGGAGTTTGTTGCGCGAAACGGTGCTGAAACCGCTTTACGACTAGAATCAATGGAGCGGCTGGGTAAAGAATCTCTATTCGGCGATGTTGCGATAAAGGATCCTGATGCCGATTTACGCGCCAAGGCGGCGGATTTGATCACGCAAAAATCAACCTTGGAGCGCGTATTAAAGAGCACCCGCAACACCGATAAACGAGTACGGCACATGGTTCGGGCGCGTCTAAACGAGCTTCGCGATGTGGAGCAGCGACCGGAACGGCTCCGGCAGACGGCGAAAAACATCTGCGTTCAGATGGAGGCGTTAGTCAAGTCATTACGACATAAACAGGATTGGCGGCACGTCGAAAGCGGTGTTGCGCGACTAAAAACTGACTGGTTGACGGTTGCGGGCGAATGGCAGGGAGAACGAAGCGATGCGAGTGATGAACCGCTCTTCGAACGTTTTCAGCGCGCCGATAGGGCGTTGTCGGTTCTGTTGGCCGAAGCTAAGGACGCCGAACACCGTGCGACGGCGCTGGAGTCGAAATTCGAACCGATTCGCAACGAGAAGCAGCGCGTGTGCGACGGCCTTCGAGCTGCTTTAAGCGAAGTGCAACGACAACACCAACCGCGAGCTGACGAAGAGGAGCGTATTGAGCAGTTACTGGTATTGAGCCAAGAGGATTTCGTTGCCGCCGGAGAGTTACCGGCTGATGAAGAGGACGCGATACGGAAAACGTTTGACGGAATACAAAATGCGTTAAATGACTACAAGGCAGATGCTGGCCGTTATCGGTTGTCACTCGCAAGTCTTCATGACATTTTAAGTGAAGTAAATGAGTTACGTTCGTCTTCTAAAGCTATTAGTGAGCGTTCAATCAAGGGGGCCGAGCGTCGGTTCAAGGCGCTCGAAAATCCGAGGTATTTTTCCATCCCCGAGACGATGACATCCCAATATCACGAAGCAATCGATGTCCTGCGAGAGCGGCACCGTCAGGGGGTAGAAAAACGCCGCGCGGCCGTCGTCGAATTTCGACAGCACGTAGGGGAGCTTGAAGCCGCGGTAGAGGGCGGCCATGTTCAGCAAGCAGGCGAATTAGTGCGTCGCTTACAGTCCATACTCAAATCTATCGCACCGAGCGACGTCCGTGCGTTGCGTCAACAAAGCGATTATCAGCGTTACCAGCGAGCGACAGTGCGGATTAAGGAGCTTCAAGACTGGCAAGGATGGGCTGCGAGTCCGAAACGCGACCAGCTTTGCGAGGAGATGGATGCCTTAGCCGACGAGATTGAGTCACACCGTGAGGATCCAGACTATGATTTCGAGGCGGCCGCGAAGAGTATTCAGGACGCGAGACAGCGTTGGAAAAAATTGGGACCCCCTAGCCGGGAAGGCGCACATGTGGCGTGGGAACGGTTCAATATCGCATGTAACCGCGCTTATGAACCGTGTCAGCGGTATTTTGACCAACAAGCCGAACAGCGTAATGACAATTTGGCGAAAAAGGAAGAATTGTGCACGCGTTTGGAAAAATATATCGAAGAGCAGGTGCAGGGCGCGGATACCGATTGGAAAATTGCCGATAAAACCGTTCGCGCGGCTCAAAAAGAGTGGAACGACATCGGTGCGGTGAGTCATAAAGATCACGCCGCAATTAGGGATCGCTTTCACAAGGCGATGATGACGCTAAGAGAGGCTTTGCATGAGCAACGCGAACGGAATCGGGTGAAGAAAGAAGCGGTGGTCAAAGGGGTTCGCGGCGTTATAGACGAATTAGCCAACACGAGTAAAACACGATCAGATGTTGACGATGCGGTGGCGCGAGTAAAAGAACTGCAATCGAAGTGGAAATCCATCGGTAACGCAACATCTGAAAAGCGTCTTTGGCAGCAGTTTCGCGAAATCTGCGACCAAGTGTTCGCGGAGCGGCAGGCTCAAACTGACATTCAACTAAAAGAGCGGCAGGCCCACTTAAATCACAAAGTGACGCTGTGTACACTCGTGGAGAATTTGGCCCAGCTAGAGGGGGACGAACTCAAGCAAGCGCAGTCTCGGGTCGAAAAAATCAAGGAAGAATGGCGGCAAATAGGCGGCTCGCCTCGGGAAGAGTCGAAGCATATTGAAAAACGCTTTGCCGAGGCGTGTCGGGCGTTCGAGAGGCAGAACGCGTTACGGCGGCTTTCCGATAAGCAAGCCGAGCAAACGCTCATGGCCGAGAAGGGCGTTCTCTGCACTCAGATGGAGTCTTTAGTCGACGGACTTATGACCAAACGCATCGCTCTACACGATGCGGAGCAGCAACAGAAACGTTTACAGCACCAGTGGCAGAGCCTACCGAGCCTGAGCGCGCGGCTGGAAACCGCTTTTGAAGATCGTTTAGATCAGGCTAACGGGAGACTGACTCTGCTGATGTCCGAACGGCCTGAGTCCGGTGAGGTTGTGACCCAGGTAAAAGAGGACATGCAATCCAATTTGAAGGTAATGGAAGAACTCTGCATGCGCATGGAAATCTTAGCTGGCATCGACTCTCCCCCCGAGGCCAAGCAAGCGCGGCTGGCATTTCAGATTGCAAACTTAGAGGATAAAATGAAGGGGAATACGCGTGGTTACGGCACAGGGTATGATGCTTCAGATCGGGAGGAGGCGACGCAAATCCAGTATAATTGGTTCTCGACTGGACCGGTGCCTGCGGAGCGTCGCGAAGTGTTAGAACATCGCTTCAGTAGAGCAACGCGAGCATTCTTGCAGGCGAACGAGGCAAAATCGGTTGGCGAAAGGCGTGCTTGAGAGTCCTTAACGATCTCGTTTCGGAGTTCGATTTACCTGAGTTTTCGGCACAATACTATTGATACATTCACGAAACGGTTGGTCAATAGGGTGTCGATGATGTTGAATATGGCAACACACATATTGCGGGGTTTGGGATGATAGATTTATTGGGTTTCGTTTATTAGGGCTCGCGCAAAAATAAGTTTACATTTATGAGCGTTGAAGCGCCCGTCTGGCAAAGCTACCGCGTCCTCGATTGCTGTTTCCGACGCAATTCTACCTCCTGCGGTCACTTCGGGCTGCTCGGCAACCGCTCCCTGCGTTGCTCTAGCTCGTGCATCCATGCACTCGTGCCCTCTCGTGACACTAGCACATCCATGTGCGTCGGTCGCTTCGGGCTCCTGCCCTCTCGTGACACTAGCACATCCATGTGCGTCGTCCGTGCAGTCGTGCTCACGCTCCTTGCCTACGTCCTTGTAGGCAAAGACGCGTTGGATCGCGTTTCATACTATGAATTCATTTTGACGGAAACCTTAAGAAGGCTGTTGGAGTAACAGAACGTGAGGGCCGGAAGAACGGCTCATTATAAACGAAAAACACAATAGCGCTCACAACAGGAAAGGCGTCACAGGGCTTGACATGTGCGCTCGTGATATTAATATTCTTCCCGCCAACGTTACTTGGCGCACCGTCTGCCCGGGTGGCCCGGGTTTTGCGGTTCAAGTCACGGGCCAATGGATTACTACGCGACGGGGTCTTAGAAGCACCGCTTTATGATGTGGCGGCTTTGAAAGATATTTTGAGCTCAGCCGAACCGCTTAATACCGCTCAATAACAAGGGATTTTATCCCGCTGTTCGGTGGCCGAGAATAACGCCCGACACGTAGATATTTCTGGTAATGACATAGGAACCGAATGGCTGGTGCAAAATCAAACACGGCACGAAAATGATAAGAGGATAGAGGTCTTCCCCTATGGCCATGGTTGAGATAAAAAACCTTTGTAAGCATTACGGTCCTTTCACCGCCGTCGATAATGTCTCATTTGACGTCGAGCGAGGAGAAGTGTTGGGCTTTCTCGGACCCAATGGCGCGGGAAAATCGACGACCATGAAGATGGTTACGGGGTTCTTGACACCCGATGGTGGCACGGTGTCCATAGGCGGACATGACATCACTAAAAACCCTGTCGCCGTAAAGAAACGCATTGGTTACTTACCTGAAGGCGCACCTGCCTATCCGGACATGACGGCGCAAACGTTTCTCGACTTCATTGCCGAGGTGCGCGGCTTGACCGGTAACGAGAAGCGGCGGCGCGTCGAGGAGACCATCAACAAGGTCAACTTGGAGGGCGTTGTCTACCAACCCATCGAAACCTTGTCTAAGGGATTTAAACGCCGCGTAGGATTGGCGCAAGCGATACTTCACGATCCGGAAGTCCTGATCCTAGACGAACCGACAGATGGCCTTGATCCAAATCAAAAGCATGAGGTCAGGGCGCTAATTAAGGAAATGGCGGCGGAAAAAGTCATTATTCTCTCGACACATATTCTCGAAGAAGTCGATGCGGTGTGTACCCGCGCGGTAATCATCGCCGCAGGAAAACTCGTCGCGGACGGAACGCCTACCGAGCTCGAAGCCAGATCGCCTCAGCACAATAGCGTCACGTTGGCATTGCGCGGAACAGACAAAAAAACGGCGGAACGCGCGTTAAAGAAGATCGATGTAATTAAAACGGTCGAGTCGACCGCGGAAACCGAGAACGTGGTCGGATTCCGCCTCTACCCCCGCGCCAACCGTCCGATGGTCGCGGCGATCAGTCAGTTGGCTCAAGAGCAAAAGTGGCAGATCGAAGAACTTCACGTCCACAAAGGACGGCTTGATGAGGTCTTCCGTACAATCACGGCCAACCAACAATCGCTGACCTAAACCGCAAACGCACGCAAGCATCTCAGGGAGTAAGTATCGTGAATAACGTTTGGATTCTTTTCAAGCGCGAACTAAGTAGCTACTTTGCAACACCCATCGCCTATGTCTTTATCGTCATCTTCTTGTTTATTAGCGGAATTTTTACGTTTTACCTCGGCAACTTTTTTGCCAGGGACCAGGCCGACTTACTGCCATTCTTCAACTTTCATCCGTGGTTATACCTGTTTTTGATCCCAGCGCTGTCGATGCGACTGTGGGCCGAAGAACGAAAGAGCGGCACTATCGAGCTGCTGTTAACGCTACCGATGACCATGGGCCAAGCCGTCAGCGGAAAATTTCTCGCGGCGTGGGCATTCACCGCGATTACCCTCGCCCTAACCTTCCCCATGTGGATCACCGTTAATTATCTGGGTGACCCCGATAATGGCACCGTACTGGCGGGCTATCTGGGCAGCTTATTGATGGCCGGAGGATTTCTCGCTATCGGTTCGTGCATTTCGGCGTTAACGAAAAATCAGGTGATCGCATTCGTCGTCAGCGTGGTGGTCTGTCTGGCGTTTATTTTGAGTGGTTTCCCGCTGGTGCTCGATTTTTTTAGCGGTTGGGCACCCCAGGTCATTGTCGAAACCATAAGCTCATTTAGCTTTCTCACCCATTTCAACGCATTAAGTAGGGGTGTAGTGGACCTTCGGGATATTATCTACTTCGTTACGTTGATCGCTTTTTGGTTGTTTGCCAACGCCATCATCATCGCGATAAAGAAGGCGGACTGAGATGAAGAGCACATTAACACAACGCACATTACTCTCCGGATCCGGACTAGTCATTGGAGCCGTTCTTTTTTTTGCAGTCAATATTTTTGCTACTTCAGGGTTTCAAACGGCGCGAGTCGATTTAACGGAGAATCAACTCTATACGTTGTCCGAAGGGACACGCAATATTCTCGCGAACCTCGAGGAGCCCGTGACGCTTCGCTTTTACTTATCCAAGAAACTTGTCACCGCGCTACCGGGAATTAACAGCTACGCGAATCGTGTAGAAGAATTGCTGGAGGAGTTCGACCGAGCGGCGAAAGGCAAATTGATTTTACACAGCATCGATCCCGAGCCGTTCTCCGAAGCAGAGGACCGCGCCGTCGGATACGGTTTGCAGGGCGCGCCGTTGGATGATAGCGGCGCAACAACGTTGTATTTCGGCTTAGTCGGCACCAACTCGGTCGACGACGAACAAGTAATCCCTTTCTTTCAGCCCGATCGTGGCGACCATTTGGAATACGACCTGGCGAAACTGGTTTACCAGCTAGCCAATCCCAAACAAGTCGTCATCGGCCTCATGAGCAGCTTGCCCCTTGAAGGCCAACCGGCCGCCAGTATGTTCCAGCCGGCTGCACCCTCGCCGTTGATTCTAGTGGAACAAATGCGCCAACTGTTTGATGTTCGTACACTCGATACGGATATCAAGGAGATCCCCGATGATGTTGACGTTTTGATGATCGTACATCCCAAGGATTTCTCCGATAACACGCTATACGCCATCGACCAATTCGTGCTAGGCGGCGGCCGCACATTAGCTTTCGTCGACCCCTATGCCGAGGCTGACCAACCTCCCGGCGGCGATCCTATGATGGCGATGCAAGCACCGCGCAATTCTGAGTTGAATAAACTCTTCGATGCGTGGGGCCTCAGCATGGAGAGTGACTTCGTCGCCGGCGATCTCGAAGCCGCTAAGAAAGTACAATTTAACGCGGGACCCCGACCATCGGTGATCGACTACCCCGTGTGGATGGATCTGTCGCAACGTCATATGGCTGAGAATGACATCATCACCTCGAATTTGGGTAACCTAACTGTCGCAACGGCGGGTATGCTAGCGAAACAAGAAAACGCAACCACGGAGTTTCTCCCCTTGTTGCAAACCGGTCCCAACGCAGCTAAGTTTGACACCGCGCGGCTTGGTTTATTTTTAAATCCACAAGACCTGGTGCGCGGCTACCAGCCGGAAGGACAGTTCACTTTAGCCGCTCGAGTAACCGGCACGGTGAAAAGTGCGTTTCCCGATGGGCCACCGCCCGTGGAGTCGGGTGACGAGGCCGATGAAGAGGATACAACATCGACTCAAGATCGGGAGCATCTCCCTGAGTCGAAGGAACCCATTAACGTGATTGTCGTAGCCGATACGGATATGCTTCAAGACCGCTTTTGGGTCCAAGTGCAAAACTTTCTCGGTCAACGGATTGCGATCCCCTCTGCGGCCAATGGCAACTTTGTCATCAGCGCGCTAGATAACCTTACCGGCAGCAATGACCTGATAAGTGTCCGCAACCGCGGAGGCTTTTCGCGACCTTTTACGCGGGTAAAGCTTCTTCAGCAGCAGGCCGAACAACGTTTTTTGGAAAAAGAACAGCAGCTGCAAAATCAACTCCAAGAAACGGAACGTAAAATAAACGAGCTGCAACAAAACAAACAGACGGACAATGCGTTAATTCTTAGCCCCGAGCAACAACGAGAAGTTTCGAGGTTTCGACAAGAGAAAATTAAAATCCGCACAGAGCTTCGTAACGTTCAACATGAGCTGCGGAAAAACATAGAACGGCTGGAGGATTGGATGATGTTCCTCAACATCGGACTCATGCCGTTGCTCATTGGTGCCGGCGGGATAGCCGTCGGTATTTATAGAATTCGCCGAAAACGGGCTCATAAGCAATCCGCGCTTCAAGCTCAGGAGGCCGTATCATGATAAAAATGAAGACGCTTGTCCTTTTGGCGTTAATAACCATTGCGGTCATTATCGGGGTTATCGTTCAAAACGAGGAGGTACGAACCGGCGGCACGGGTTCTGATGTGGTAGGGCAGCCGTTGTTCCCCGCTTTGGCGGAGAAACTAAACGACATCGACAGCGTCACGATTACGTCGACGAACGAAATCTTCACGCTCACGCGGGGGGATCAGGGCTGGACGATTGCGGAAAAAGCGGATTTCCCTGTCGATACCGCGAAACTCCGTCAACTGCTAGTGGGCGTCGCTGAGCTAAAAATCCTGGAGCCCAAAACAAGCAATCCCCAACTTTATAAAAAGCTAGGATTGCAAGACCCCACCGAGCAGGACGCCGAATCCACGTTGGTAAAACTAAACGCCGGTGACACCAATACGATAGCGAGTATTGTTCTCGGAAAACAACGACCGTCAAAGGCCAATCCCGGCATAACGGAATTCTATGTGCGAAAGCCGGAGACAGCTGAAACGTGGTTGGTGGAAGGCCGCTTACAGCTCCATAAAACGGCACGGTCCGTACTCGACCAACAGCTGCTTAACCTTGAGAGTAACCGTATTAAGCAAGTGACGATTGCTCAACCCGACGGTGAGCAACTGGTTATCCGCAAAGAGACCAAAGATGCAACTGACTTCACCATTGTTGAGCCAGATAGCGAGAAAGACGTCAAATCCGCCTTCGAAGTCAACAACATCGCCAATACCTTGGCAAAACTCTCTCTCGACGACGTAGTCGCCTTGTCTGACGTAGATTTTTCACAAAACAAAGGCTTTACCGCCGAGTTATCGACATTCGAGGGACTAACGGTCTCCCTCAACACGGTGCAGTCCAACGACGAAACTTTCGCAACGCTTTCCGCGCGGGTAATAGAGGAAGAACCTGCCGACCAAGAAGCCATCGTCGAGGATAATCAAGAAAGCCCAACTACACCGACGGACGAACCCGACGCAGAAGACATTCGTACAGAAGCCGCAACGCTTAACAAACGCCTCGGCAATTGGGCGTTTAAGATAGCGCCGTTTCACATAAACAGCATAAACAAGCGGGCGGCGGATCTGTATACGGATGAAGAAGACAACGGTGAATAATGGATTAACGTTTGGGATTAGCGAGCGCTTAGGGCTCGCGCAAGAATAAGTTTACATTTTGGGCGTTGAGGCGCCCGCCTGGCAAGGCGCGAAAACGCAGGAATATGCGCATATTTCAAGTTTTCGCAACGCAGCCAGGCGGGATGCA
>CALZJI010000113.1 GCA_945787615.1 uncultured Chromatiaceae bacterium
AAGCGCGAAATTCCCGGCATCGCATGCATCATGATGACAGCCTACCGAGATTTGGAGTATGCGGTCACTGCCGTGCGGTTTGGCGCCGACGATTATCTCTACAAGCCACTAAAGCCCGCCGAGTTCGTCGCGACATTGGAACGATATATAGAACGTCAACATCTCGAGAGGGAGAAAATAGAGGCCGATCGCCGTTTCCACGCCGTTTTCAATAACGCGTTTCAATTCCTCTTCCTTCTAAACCCGACGGGTAGTTTGCAAGAAGTGAATGACGCCGCGTTGTCATTCGCAGGCGTGACGAAGCAGGACGTTATCGGTCAAAAATTCTGGGAGACCCCATGGTGGGATTCATCACCGGTGAGCCGGCGGCGCGTTATGAACGCCGTTACTGATACGAAGGATGGTCATTTTGTTCGTTTTGAAGCCGAACTTCGGGATGCCGACGGGAACAATGTTAGTTTTGATTTTTCCCTCAAGCCCGTATTGGACGAGACCGGGAACCTGGTCATGATTATTCCCGAAGCACGTGATATTACAGAACACAAAATAGCACGCGCTCGAATTACGCATCTTGCCTATTACGATGAGCTTACCGAATTACCCAACCGACGAATGCTATACGCCCGTCTCCAACAGCACTTGGCGGCGGCCATGCGACACGGCATGCAGGGGGCGGTACTATTTCTTGACCTTGATCGCTTTAAGACGATAAATGACGCCTTAGGGCATCCATATGGCGATCTTTTGCTCCAGCAGGTTGCTAGCCGTCTGGCCGCCGAGATGCGCGCGGAGGATACTGTCGCCCGGATAGGGGGAGATGAATTCGTCGTATTGTTGCCACAACTTAGTGAGCTATGGGAAAAAACGGCTACTCAGGCGCAAACAGTGGCCGAAAAACTCCGTATTGCGCTTGCCGCGCCCTATAACCTACGAGGCCACAGCCTCCATATTACACCCAGCATCGGCATCGTCTTGTTCCCGCATATGGCGGATAGTACCGATGAGCTGCTCAAATACGCCGATACTGCGATGTATCAAGCCAAGGCAGCAGGAGCCAATACGATTCGGTTTTATGAGGCCAGCATGCAGGCGGCGGCCGACGCCAGATTGTGGCTCGAAAAAGACTTACGAAAAGCGTTGGCGTGTAATGAGTTCAGGCTTCACTACCAACCCCAGGTCGACTCCGAGGGAAAACTGGTTGGCGTAGAGGCCCTGTTACGCTGGCAACATCCAGAACGAGGCATGGTTTACCCTAACGAATTCATTCCCTTGGCAGAAGAGACGGGGCTTATCCTACCCATCGGGCAATGGGTACTATTCAAAGCTTGTGCGCAGCTCGCAACCTGGCTACGTAGTGGCCTTCCCTGTCCCCTTAACTATATTGCGGTAAACGTCAGCCCGCGCCAATTCCGTCAGGACGCATTTGTTCAGCAGGTCGCTACCGTTATAGACAAAACAGGCGTCCCCACGGAGCGCTTAAAACTAGAGATCACGGAAGGTGTTGTCATGGTAGACGTAGAAGATGCCATCGATAAGATGCAGGCGTTGAAGGCACTTGGGGTACGCTTCTCCATTGATGATTTCGGCACCGGCTACTCGTCACTGGGTTATCTAAACCGGTTACCCGTGGACCAACTCAAGATAGATCAGTCCTTCTTAAAATCTGTTCCAAGCAACGCCAACAATGCGGTAATCATCGAAACCATAATCGCGATGGCCAGCCACCTGGGCCTTGACGTTATCGCCGAGGGGGTAGAAACGGAAGCCGTGCTTGATTTTCTTCACGACAAAGGGTGCGGGTCCTACCAGGGCTATTACTTCAGTCACCCGCTACCGCCCAACATGTTAACAGAGCTCTTAGACGTTGGAAGCGCGCCGTAGCACGAGGCATTAGGGCCGCAGAAAATGATAATAATCCAACGATTGCGCCGGATTTTTTCTCAGATTCAAGGCGCGGCAAGTGGCGCATATTGAAATATGTAACACTTGCCGTAACGCAGAGGCTGAGTGAAAAGACAAGAAAGGTTGGATAATTATTTTTTTCCGTGACCCTTATACAGACATAGGTTGGAGAAGTTAAGGACGCAGTCATGGCAATACGCTGGAAAGAATACAGACCTAGTGGGTTATACGATGAACTTGTACAGTCGGCAGGTAGGCCAAGGCGCTGGGCAAGACCGT
The DNA here is from genome assembly GCA_945787615.1 of uncultured Chromatiaceae bacterium. Classification (GTDB taxonomy): domain Bacteria; phylum Pseudomonadota; class Gammaproteobacteria; order JAADHS01; family JAADHS01; genus CALZJI01. The sequence goes on from CALZJI010000113.1 coordinate 2,182, forward strand.
TGTGTAGGTTCTTCAGCGCGCTAAAAGATCCCGAATTACAGGATCGTAAATCAGCCTCCGATCTGGCAATCCGGTCCATGGGGATTACGTTTACTGTTTACTCCGAAGAAGAGGGCTCCATTGATCGTGCCTGGCCCTTCGACCTCATTCCCCGAGTAATCCAGAAGACCGAGTGGGAAGGCATCGAAAAAGGTCTCAAACAACGCGTGCACGCGTTGAATCTATTCATCGACGATCTCTATCATGAACAGAAGGTCATCAAGGATGGGATTTTCCCAAACGAGATCTTGGCAGAATCTAAGAATTTTCGGAAGCAGTGTGTCGGTGTCGATCCGCCGTTAGGTGTCTGGGCGCATATTTGCGGGTCGGATCTTGTGCGCGACAAAGACGGTACGGTGTACGTGCTCGAAGACAACCTGCGCGTACCCTCGGGCGTATCGTATATGTTGGAGAACCGCCAAGTCATGAAACGGGTATTCCCAGAGTTGTTTGAGCACTATAGTATCCAGCCCGTCGACGAATACCCATCTAACTTGTACGATGTGTTGGTGTCATTGTCGCCTCGCAAGTCGGTGCACCCCGAGGTGGTGGTTCTTACCCCAGGGATTTACAACTCGGCCTATTTTGAACACGCCTATCTGGCCCAACAAATGGGTGTTGAGCTTGTTGAAGGGCCCGATCTGGTCGTCTGTGAAGACAATTGCGTGTATATGAGAACGATCGAAGGGCTTGCCCGTGTCGACGTTATTTATCGGCGTGTTGACGACCTCTTTCTCGATCCCGAGGTGTTTGATCCCGACTCGTTACTGGGCGTTAAGGGACTAATGCGCGCGTGGAAGAAAGGGACGGTGGCATTGGCCAACGCGCCGGGAGCCGGCGTGGCCGATGACAAAGTCGTTTACGCTTATGTCCCAAAGATTATCAAGTATTACTTGGGCGAGGACCCAATTCTGCCCAATGTTCCCACTTACCTGTGCGTGGATGTGGACGAACGAAAGTACGTGTTAGCCAACCTCGATAAGTTGGTGGTCAAACCGGCCAACGAGTCGGGGGGGTATGGGATGCTGATCGGGCCGCAGGCAACTCGAAAAGAGCGAGAAAAGTTCGCTCGGCTCATCCGCAAAGACCCGCGAAATTACATCGCGCAACCCTTTCTGACGTTGTCCACCACGCCTACATTAATCGGTGCGGGTGTGGAACCACGACATCTTGATCTGCGACCTTTTATTTTGTCTGGGCGCGATCATTATGTAACGATGGGCGGGCTGACCCGGGTGGCAATGAAGAAAGGTTCCATGGTGGTTAATTCGTCACAAGGCGGGGGAAGTAAAGACACGTGGATCGTGGATACGGAAGGGGTTTAAAGATGCTGTCACGCGTTGCTGAGCGGATATATTGGATGAGTCGCTATGTTGAGCGCGCCGAGAATACGGCGCGGTTGGTCAGTGTCAATACGCACTTGATGTTGGATTTACCAAAACGAACGACATTAGGTTGGCAGACCCTCATCGATATTACCGGCAGTAAGGCATTGTTCGAAGAACGCCTTAGCGAAGCGAATGAACGTAATGTTGTGAGATTTCTGATCGCGGATGCAACCAATAGCGGATCGTTACTCAGCTCGTTACATCTCGCCAGGGAAAATGCACGTACGATACGCGATGTGATCCCCCGTGAAGCATGGGAAAGTATTAATACATTGCATTCGGATACGAAAAATCAGTTACCTTACGGACTATCCCGAAACCGGCGTTTCGATTATCTGGAATCAATTATCGGCAAGACGCAGCAGCTTACGGGCTTGCTCGCTGGAACCATGTTACATGATCAGGGGTATGAATTCCTCCGTATCGGGCGCAATCTAGAACGGGCCGACATGACGACGCGAATTATTGATGTGCGTTCCAACAACCTGCTTTTAGATGAGCCCGAAGAACTCGTGCCGTATCAGCATGTACAATGGATGAGCGTTTTGAAATCTTTATCCGCGTACCAGTGCTATCGTCAGAAAATACAAGGCCCCGTTCGGCGTGGCGATGTATTGAAATTCTTAATACAGGATAGTGACTTTCCTCGGGCGTTTTGTCATTGTGTAGTGGAACTCCAAACCGCATTGAATCGTTTGCCGCGGCAAGAGGGGCCAATGCGAGCTGTGGCCCGCTTGGATCACATTATCAATTCCGTCAAACCCGCTGATCTGACTGACCCGGAGCTTCACCATTTTATCGATGATCTGCAATGTCATTTGGCTAAAGTGAACGACTTGATAACGACAACATACTTCTCGTTGACGGCATCGGCATCGCCTAAGCAGAAAAAAGGTTCCAAGCGAGGAAAGAAACAGGTGCACGCGCGTGATTTAGCGTCGAGTGTTCTCGCGGAAAAGGGAGAAGAAGCAGTTGTTGCGTCGCCGAACCCTTGATGCGAGGCAATGACGATAAGACGATCCTCCGCAGCCCTTAGGGCCGCGGAAAATAATAATTATCCAAAAATTGCGTCGGATTTTTGCT
>CALZJI010000114.1 GCA_945787615.1 uncultured Chromatiaceae bacterium
AGTGTAAAAAAAAACGTCGCGCCTTTACCCACCTCCGCTTCCGCCCAAATGCGGCCGCTATGGCGCTGAATAATTCGTTGCGTTGCCGCCAGACCCACGCCGGCGCCCGGAATATTATTCTCTGGCTGCAAGCGATAAAAGGATTCGAACAACTTATCGGCGTATCGCATATCGAAGCCGACGCCATTGTCTTGAACGTAATAGACCAATTCCCGCTGTTTCCGCATTGCGCCGAATTCAATGCAGGCGTTTTTTGTCTCCGTCGTGTACTTCCACGCGTTGTCCAGCAGATTATGCAGCGCGATTTTAAGCAATGTCGCATCGCCTTCTTCCTGAAGACTATCTTGGATTCGCCATAGCACGTTACGTTGTGGCTGAGACAGCTCAAGGATTTGTGCGAACTCGCGGGCCAGTCGGCTTAAGTCGATAACGCGCGTCTTCATTTCAGTTTGGGATATGCGAGCGAGTTGCAGCATATCGTCGATGAGTTTGGCCATGTTTTTACCGGCCACGATAACGCGATTGAGGCTGTCGCTTTGCGATTCACTCAGTTTTTCGCCGAGTTCCTCTTTGAGGATCTGACTGAAGCTGGTGACAGCGCGCAGCGGGGTGCGTAGATCGTGGGCGATGGAATAGCTGTAGGCCTCTAGTTCCTTATTGCTTGCCTCGAGGGCGGCGGTGCGCGCCGTGACCAGTTCCTCCAGGTGTTCGCGATGTTGTATTAATTCCTGTTCGACCTGCTTGCGCTCGGTGATATCCTGGAACGTACCAAGCATTCGTAGCGCTTTTTCGTTTTCGTCGAAATCTACTTTTCCTCGGACGTTCGCGATGCGTTTCGCGCCGTCTTTTGTCACGATTCGGCAATCAATGTTGTAAGGTTTGTTCTCATGAAGCGCTTTTTCAACGGCGCGGGTTAGATACTCCCTATCATCCGTGTGCACCGACTCGAGAAATAATTCGTACGAGGGCGAGAATTCGTACGGCGAGTACCCCAGGATTCGATACACTTCATCGGTCCACGTCAACTCGCCCGAATTTGGATTCCAGTCCCACGTGCCGACATGGCCAATCTCTTGCGCCCTATGCAACCTTTGTTGGCTTTCACGCAATGAGGCCTCTGCCTGCGCACGCTGTTCCGCCAGGCGTACCCTGTCAAAGCATCGATCCAGCGTGGCCAACAATACCTCGGTGCGTACAGGCTTGATGAGGTAATCATACGCTCCGCGTTTAAGCGCTTTGAGGGCGGTGTCAGCGGAGGTGTAGGCGCTGATCATGACGCAGAGCATCTCCGGCCGACGCCTTTGCAACGTTGATATGAGGTCGATGCCGTCAGCTTCCCCGAGTCGGACATCCAACAAGGCGACTTGAGCGTCAAAGCGGTCTATGAGGGTCTCCGCCGTCGTAAAATCGCTCGCCATTTCGACGATATAACCAACGAGTTCGAGAATATCCTGAAGCGATTTACCAAGGTCAATATCGTCATCGACGATTAATACCCTACGTTCGTTGTTTTGGATGGCTCTATCGCTCCCTCTCAATCCAGGAGGCCCTGTCAAATAATCGTTCTGGCGCGCAGCTAGAGGCATAGTATCAAAATGAAGGCGTGTGAAAACTTACAAAACCGCGGCCCAGCCAAACTACTACGCTATCCGCGCCAATGGTCGTTTTAGTCATAACGAGACGTTGTTCCACCGTTCGAGTTCCCTTTGGTGGCGCAGCAGTTCGTCGGCTAACCCTTGGCCTTAAAAGTGTCACAGACCGTCAGCCCGGCGCTGGCGCGCAACGACGTAGTTTACGATCAGATGGCGCTTGCCGCGGGCAATGCGATACTTGTGGATGCCTAAGAGCTACACTGTCTATTATCATCGCTGGCGAACGCACCGTGTGTTAGCAAGGGATAACCCGAATTCTCAATCGTTTCAACGCCTTCAAAGGGCAACGTCATTGAGTGCCGCGAGGTTGGCGATTTACACCATCATTATGAGCCTTTGGATGCTTGACGGCGTCACGGTTAACAGGGAATACGCTGATTACGGTATGTCATACTTTTTAAGACCCACAGGGTCCGTTGTTCCCTAAACTGCGACGCCCCGCTAATTCAATGGATACGCCTTAATGGCAACGTCAGCGTGACTTCCGTACCTTGGCCAACCTCGGTGGTTATGGCGACCTTTCCACCGTGCTGCTCGACCACTTGTTTCACCAGGGGCAACCCAAGGCCAACGCCGAAACCTTTGGTGCTATACAACGGCTCGAACAGGTGCTCTCTTATCTCCGGGTCTATGCCCGGACCGGTATCGCCTATAATAACGTTGAACGATGAATCGGTCGTAGTCGAGGCAATGGTTAACACCGGAGGCTTAGAAGCGCCTCGCTCCGAGGTTTGCATCGCTTGGCGCGCGTTTTCGATCACGTTGAGGATGGCGCGACGCAGCAGCGCCGGATCTATATCCGCGTCGACATGGGATTCCAGTCGCTCCCTTAGCTGTACGCCATCCGTTATCTGTAACTCGCGAATAACGTCCGTAGCCAGCCAGTCGTCGATGTTAACGTTCTTATATTCAAGTTTTTGTATACGCGTAAAATCGAGCAGCTCAGTAATGATATTGTCGCACCGCGTAACATTGCGCTCAATACGGTCTATGGCGCTCTCTATGCCTAAGCCTTTATCACGCGCTTTTTCAGCAATTGGGTAAAGTGAGTTCCGGATTGCCGCAAGCGGATTGCGTAATTCGTGGCTCACCGTCGCGTTGAGTTGGCCAAGCGTGGCGAGGCGCTCTTTGCGAATTAACTCATCTTGCGCCGCTTTTAGCTGGGCGGTTCGGCTTTCGACCAACGCTTCAAGATGGTCGCGATGTCGCCGTAATTCTTCTTCCACCTTTTCCCGTTCTACAATATGGTGTTGGCGCTCGATTTCCATGCCAATGCGTTGTCCGAAAATACGCAGGATCTCTTGATCTTCTTCGCTAAACTCCCGTGGTCGATCGTCAAGCATGCACGTCACCGCTACGACTTTTCCCTCGTTGCTCAGCGTGGGAAAACCGCAGTAGGAATACGCGTCGTGATCTCGCAAGAATGACGCCTCGGGAAACCGCTCAATTACCTTATCATAGATCCTTATATCCTTTGATTCCTCCACTGTAGCGCACGGCGTTATTGACAAAGGGCACGTTCCCGCGTTGGAGTAAATCGTTCCCTGAACATAAACGCTTAAGAAAAAGAGTTCATTACCCCGGATTTCCGACAAGCACACGACTTTGAGGTCAAAAAGCTCTCCAATCATTTTCGCGACGTAGTTGAAAATGTCCACCGGATCACCCGACAACGTCATGCTTAATTCGTAAAGTTTTTTAAGCCTGAATATTTCGGCCGCCGGCGCGGCCGGAGCTGATGGAAAAGCGGGTGATGGGTCGCGCTCAGAGGCGCGGCGCTGCGTTTGCATGGTCAATCTCCTTCAACGCAATGTGTGCATGCGAGCAACAATGCGTCTTAATGATGGATCCGGCATTTAACCCTCGCGTTGCATAACTCTTTGGATGGACGAGCATTTAGAGTAGGTATTGCAGGTTCAGCGCAGAATTTTATGGATTGTAGCGTAGTCACTCTAGGTGAGATCCAGAAAATTCGAGCACGAGCCTAAAACGCCTGCTGTATAACCGGTAAAGCAGTCAAACGCCGATATCTACGCAACGTGAGGGTAAACCTGACCCTAACTACCTAAGGGCCACGGAAAAAATAATTATCCAACCTTGCTTGTCTTGTTACTCAGCTTCTGCGTTACGACAAGTGTTACATATTTAAATATGTAACACTTGCCGCGCCTTGAATCTGAGCAAAATTCCGGCACAATCTTTGGATAATTATTATTTTCCGCGGCCCTAACAAAGCCTTCTTTCATACAAATGCGGCGACCAACCAAGCAATATCAGCCAGCGAGATATATGGCGGGGGCCAACATTCCACTTTACAGTATAGGAAAACCTCGAAGAAATGCACGGCCATTTTTCTTAACGCTCGTCACCACACTTTTGGATATTCGCGCTAATTTCCTTACCCAATCAACGTAGTTAGTGCCGGTCCGAAAACCTCAAAAATTCTTTGGTCGTCATAATTATTGACCCGTTTACAAGGATTAACTCAGCGGTTTCTGTATGGAAAAATGTTTTTAGGCGCGCACTGTCATTCTGTCATTAAGGGCCGCGGAAATAAATAATTGTCCAAAGATTGCGCCGGATTTTGGCTCAGATTCAAGGCGCGGCAAGGGGCGCATAATCCCTTTATGTAACCCTTGCCGCAACACAGAAGTTGGGCCAAAAGACAAGCGAAATTGGATGATTATTTGTTTCCGCGGCGCTAAGGGCTCGCGCAAGAATAAGTTTACATTTTGGGCGTTGAGGCGCCCGCCTGGCAAGGCGCGAAAACGCAGGAATATGCGCATATTTCAAGTTTTCGCAACGCAGTCAGGCGGGATGCA
>CALZJI010000115.1 GCA_945787615.1 uncultured Chromatiaceae bacterium
GCAAGCATTTCGTCTAGCGTCTCAAAACTGGAGACTTTTCGCGATAGATCGAGCAGCAACTCCGCTTGTTGAAGCCGTTTAGCCGTGGTTAAGCTCGGGGCGTCGGCGGCGGTCGGTACGGGCAATTCGGCGCTGGTTTCTTCACTCATCGCGTTGCTCTAAACGCTGTCGTAGCTCGTGAACGGTTTCCCTGAGGTGCATCAGTTCCTGGTTTGTATTGGAAACTGAGTTATGAATGGCTATTTCTTGTTCCGATTGAAGCTTCTCTAACTGTCCTCTTAACGCCACAATTGTGCCTTTTAGTTCATTGAGTTCCTGGTCAGCCTCGGCGATCGCACCCTGAACGAACTTCTCTTTCTCGTAGCCGGCGTATTCGAGGTCGCTGCGTAGTACGGAAATCGTTTCCTGTAGCTGTCGGTTCTCCCCATTTGCGGCGGCAACGGTTTGGTTGACCCTTTTGTCGTTGTCAAAGCGACTGGATTCCAATAGCTCGCGTAGCGCGGAAATGGTTTCTCTTAAAGAAGCAATTTCATTATTTTTGTCGCAGGCGAGTTGTTGAGTAGCTCGGTCGGATCGGTAGTCGGTATTCTGCAGCTGGTCTCGTAGCCCAGCAACGTCAGCGCTAAGCCTTCGGTTCTCCTCCCTGAGGGCATTAAGTTCTTCTTCCAGCGCTTCCATAACAAGTGAATCTTGTAACCCCAAAACTCGACGTGCCCGCACAAGCTACGTTCCCAGGTTTTTGCCTCGGGTTTTCATCAATTGTCCCGAGGTGCTTCAAGCGAGCTCCCTAATCCGCCTCTGTACCATACGCGTCATCTCGCGGCATGAGGCAACGAAGGGTGGAGATCCGTTGTGTAGCGTTAATTCGTAGATCGCAGTGCGATAGCGACGTGACAATCTCCGGCTCATCTATGATGGGTATATAAACGGCATCTGAGCCATAGTTCTTAAACTGGTACGGCGGGATCATCCACATCCCACAGCCATAAATACGGCCATTCGGACGCACAGACCGAATAGGTTAAGTGGCCGACGTGGGCGGGTAATTCGATTTTTGACGCCGAGTGGGAGAAAATACTTTAAGGGCGGTGGAGAAACGGGGCCAGTATAATGCACGTGGTCGGCAAGATGATGAATTTGCAACAGAATACAGTTATTGGCAATGCGCTGGACATGAATGGTTAGCTCTCCGAGAAATGAGAAATTCCGTCTCCATCTACGATGTGTGGCGGCGCTCGCAGCACGTCATCACTTTATGGCGAGTAGATACACCGAGGGTGTGGGCGTGCTTCCAATTTCTGTTAGCGGATTGTCACTTCATTAGGGCCGCGGAAAATAATAATTATCCAAAGATTGCTCCGGATTTTTGCTCAGATTCAAGGCGCGGCAAGTGGCGCATATTGGAATATGCGCCACTTGCCGAAACGCAGAAGCTGAGCGAAAAGGCAAGCAAGGTTGGATAATTATTTTTTTCCGTGGCCCTTAGCCGCTTCACGAGCAGACTCCAACGCCAGGCGCACAACGCACCCTACTAAACCCCAACCGCTAAAGCCATCGCGCCCGGGATGTACGCTCCTTTTGCTCGCATTTCTCACCCTTCCTGGTGAGGAATGCGGGCTAAGGAGGATATAAATAGAGAATAAATTCAATGTGTTATAGGTTGTGGGCTGGGCGCTTCGGCGAGAGCCGTTCAGCGGGCAAACCCGATACTGGATTAAGGACTTGGGTTAAAAAGCCGATCTAGGTTTATAAGGGTGTTTTTTGCTCGTTTTTATCTATATTACGTCAAGGTATACCGATGACCGAGAAGGCATTAGAAGGTAACCAGCTTTTATATCGACTGGTCGCGTTGGAGGTGCTAGTCCAGTTTATCGCGGCCAGTTTGCTGGCGCTTAAGTTCTGGAATGTGCTGCCCATTGGTTATGTCAAAGCGTTTATGCTGTTGCTCGGAGGCGTATGCGTACTACGCCTGCTATTTGTATCGTACTTAAGCGTGTTCAAGAGTAGCCGTAGCAACGAAGACGAGCGGAGTGCAAGTCGGTTGCTAATGGCTGGTAATGCGCTAGCCGGTATTGCGTGGGGAACTCTGCCGGTTCTCGCGGACGTGTTTTCGTTACTTGGGGAGGAGCTTCGGTCATTTCTTACCATATCCATTGTGGCTGTTACGCTTACCGCCTTGGCAGGATCGGCATTGCGAACACCACTATTTATGGCGTTTGCAATGCCTGCGATAGGCATTCCGCTGGCCTTCTCAGTTAACGCAGCCACTATCGAGTACATCTCCATCTGGAGTTTTATGTTACTGGTTGCCGCGTTGTTGTCACACGCGATGAGCGGTCTGGAAGGGATGTCGACGCGCTATCGCCAATTGATACGAGGTAACGCCGATCTCCTAAAGAAACTCTCTGAAACGCGAGACCAGGCAGTAAGAAGTCACCGCGAGGTGGAGAAGGCCAACACGGCGATCAAAGAAGAGGTTAAGGAGCGTAAACGCGCCGAGGAAAAAATAAGGGCATCTGAACACGAGCTCAGCAGTATCTTGCAGAATATGCAAGATACTTTTTTTCGGCTGGATCAGGACGGAAAGCTCATTCGCGTATCTGCCTCTCTACAGTTCCTTCTGGGATATTCGCACGATGAAGTCATAGATAAATCGGTAATTGAGTTGTTTTGGGATGAGGCAGAGCATAGTTCGTTTGTCAAAGCGTTAGAGAGCCGGTTAGGCATTGTGGAGAACTACGAAGCGCGATTACGCCATAAAATGGGCCATATCGTATGGGCGTCCGTTAGCGCTCATTACTACAAAGATGCCTCGGGTAACACGGCGGGGATCGAAGGAACGGTTCGTGATGTAACAGAACGGAAGATTGCGGCAGAAGCGTTGTTTCAAGAAAAAGAGCGATTATACGTCACGTTAGAGTCCTTAGGTGATGGTGTCATTACCACGGATGTCAATGGGCTCGTAGAGTACATCAATCCGATTGGCGAGAAAATGATGGGTTGTACCGCCAAGGAAGGGCGAGGGAGGCCGTTGACCAGCGTCTTGAGGCTCCTCGACGAAGACAGCAAGCAGCCTGTTGAGTTACCGCTGACACAATGGCTGGTTGCAGGGAAGCGGGCCGCCTTGGCGAATCCTGCAATACTCGAGAACAGCACGAAACAAAGCGAGTCGGCCATTGAACTTACGGGTGCCCCGATTCGCGATTCCGAGAAAGCGGTGGTCGGATCGGTGTTAGTGTTTCGCGATGTCACTAGGCTGCGAAGCCTGGCTAAGCAGTTGTCCTATCAGGCGACACACGACGCTTTGACGGGGCTTATTAACCGCATCGAATTCGACAATCGTGTAAATCAAGCCATAAAAAGTGCCAGTCAGGGAGAAAAATTTCACGCCCTCTGTTATCTGGATCTGGATCAATTTAAAGTGGTTAACGACACTTGTGGTCACCACGCGGGCGATGAGTTGCTGAAGCAACTTACGACCCTGTTGTTAGGAACGCTGCGTGAATCCGATACCCTCGCGCGACTCGGTGGTGATGAATTTGGTGTCCTGTTTCACGGTTGTCCTCTGGAAAAAGCGGCGGAAATCGCCGAGGAACAGCGTCGCCTTGTTGAAGAGTATCGTTTCGTCTCCGACGGTCAAGCATTTCGGGTTGGCTTGAGTATAGGCGTCGTCCCCATAACGCAAGACACCGTTGGCCTCACCGAGCTATTGAGTGCGGCCGATTCGGCGTGCTACGTGGCGAAGGAACGCGGTAGAAATTATGTGCACGTTTACCAACCGGACGATGAGGCCGTCGCCGAGCAGCACGGGCAAATGCAATGGATGCAACGTATTCAGCACGCCCTCGATAATGACCTTTTTGAACTGCATTTTCAATCCATCGTGCCCGTCAAAACGGAGAAAGAGAAATCGCGACGTGGTGAATTACTGCTGCGTATGGTTGACGATCACTCCCGTAGTGGTTCCAATTTGATACTTCCCAATGCATTTATGCCTGCGGCGGAGCGATATCATTTAATGCCGCAAATAGACCGATGGGTGGTTCGCAACAGCCTATATGCCCTCGCTTCTAAAAATGGCAGCGAATTTAATCTGTCAACATGTTCTATCAATCTTTCGGGCCAATCCCTAAGCGATTTGAAACTATTGGATTATATTCTCGACTTGTTAAAGGACACCGGCGTGTCGCCGTCGATGCTGTGTTTTGAAATCACTGAAAGCGCTGTTATCGCTAACCTCGATATTGCCAAGCAGTTTATTACCCAACTGAAGGAAATGGGATGCAGGTTCGCTTTAGATGATTTCGGGTCAGGACTCAGTTCCTTCGGTTATCTAAAAAATCTACCTGTCGATTACGTAAAGCTTGACGGTTCATTGGTGCGCGATATTGTCGGTAACCGTGTTAATCAGGCCATGGTGCACGCCATTAATTACGTAACTCACATCATGGGCATGGAGAGTATTGCCGAATACGTCGAGTCCGAGGCGATCCTTAAATCGTTGAAAGCGATATCTGTCGATTATGCTCAAGGTTACGCAATAGACAAGCCCTATTTATTCAGCAAAGCGTTCGAAACGCAAGTTAAGGTTTCGAACGCGGGCTAGCGCTCATTACTACGCTCCAGGCTTATCGCGAGTATCTTCCGATATGGTCTCTTGCCATCGGCCAAGGGCCGCGGAAAGAAATAATTATCCAAACTTGCTGGTCTTTATACTCAGCTTCTGCGTTACGGCAGGTGTTACATATTTCAATATGCGCCACTTGCCGCGCCTTGAATCTGAGCAAAAATCCGGCGCAATCATTGGATAATTATTATTTTCCGCGGCCCTAAGGACTCGCGCAAAAATAACTTCACATTTTGAACATCGATCCATCCCAGGTGGTTACGTTACTTATAGGGACACCGGGAAAGAGCGAGAGCACGACTGCAGGGACGACGCACATGGATGTGCTAGTGTCACGAGAGGGCAGGAGCCCGAAGTGACCGACGCACATGGATGTGCTAGTGTCACGAGAGGGCAGGAGCCCGAAGTGACC
>CALZJI010000116.1 GCA_945787615.1 uncultured Chromatiaceae bacterium
ACTTATGTATAACGATGTGACGTCCATGTAGGTAACGCAGCCAGGCGAGATGGATCGATGTCCAAAATGTGAATTAATTTTGACGCGAGCCCTAAATGGGGGTGCGCCTCCGTGGCAACGACCATAGAACACCGCCCTAAACGCCGTATCAATCCACCGCCACTCCGTTCATCCGAGAAAACAAACTCACCCGCTAGGAACATCTAACAAGTTTCTCGCGACAAGTAAAGCTCACTTCTAACCTTACACCAGCGCGGCAATATAATAGCCCCCGCATCGCTTTAAACACCCACTGCACTATCCGAATTACTGCAAGTAAGAGTAAAATATGCCCTCAAACTAAAATGACACGTCGTTTCTGCAACCCGCCGTATTTTTTTAAACAACGTTCTCAATTCTTATGCTCAATTCGTTTAAGGACTTCGCCATTACGCTCGTAACCCAATATCCGTGGCCGCACCATGCGCTATCCAGAATAATGTTTGCGCTCACGCGTGCCAGGTTCAAATTGTGGAAGAACTGGCAAATAAAGTGGTTTATACGCCGCTACCAAGTGGACATGAGTATCGTGGAACAGCCCGATCCTAAGGCATATGAGAATTTTAATCATTTTTTTACCCGGACACTTTTACCGGAGGCTAGGCCTGTCGTCTCGAATCCTGGCGAGATCGCCTCGCCCGTGGACGGCGTCGTCAGCCAAGTTGGCGAAATCATTGACGGTCAACTATTGCAAGCAAAGGGCCACGCCTTCGACGTAGATGCATTACTGGGCGGCAGCAGACGCCGCGCCGCGCCGTTCCAAGGCGGTCACTTCGCAACGCTTTACCTCTCACCGAAAGACTATCACCGCATCCACATGCCAACGAGTGGAGAACTTAGGGAAATGGTCCACGTGCCCGGTCGACTCTTTAGCGTCAGCCCACGCACCACGCGCACGATTCCCAACTTGTTTGGCCGCAATGAACGAGCCGTCGCCCTTTTCAATACCGAGCTTGGGCCTATGGCCATGGTTCTCGTGGGTGCGATGTTCGTCGGCAGCATTGAAACGGTTTGGGCCGGAACGATGGTCCCGCGCCGCGGCAAGATGGTTCAAGTGTGGGATTACACATTTCGCCATAAACAAAATCCGCCCATTGTACTTGACCGCGGCGAGGAAATGGGCCGGTTTAATATGGGCTCCACGGTTATCGTTTTGTTTGGGCCGGGAGCGATTCAATGGGCGCCCACCATTCAGCCGGACGCAGGCGTAAAAATGGGGCACCTGTTGGCCTTAGGTCTGATTAAATCGTAATACGAGGTTGCGCCATCTGCCCTTGGGTTGCTAGCCCGCATGTCCCACCCGATCCGAGCGCCGTCATCGCCCGCCCTGGCGAGAAATGCGGGCTGGCTGCGCGAAATTTTCGCCCCCAATAAAATCAATTAGTTAAACCCTTTCCTTTATTATCTGGGTGCCAATCTTCAAACTCGGCAACGCTATGAATCAGGACAAGATCGAATTAGAACTACACTGTTGCGGTACCAGCGGACGTATCATGCATCTGCAAAGCTAAGTTCCTGTTTCTTCTATAACAATCAATAAATAGACACGGCCATCACCACCCAAAATCAACCCCGCTTTTATTAAACATCGACATGTTGATGCCGAAAAAATAGTAATTAGGCCTATTCGATCCTTAGCGTCGGTTCTCAAACTATGCAGCCGCCCAGAACTCCGTGGCGCCGTTTACCCGTCATGGAGTGGGCGTAGGTCATTTAGTACCCATGAGACGATGTCGCCGAAGGCATAGACTCCTTTTTTAATAACGATCAAGCCAACAAGAGGTCATGAAGATGTATTTAATCTCAAAAGCGTTCACGATCACCGTGCTGCTTACCGTTCTCATCGGGCACGCAAATGCGGCTGGCGGCATCCCAACACCCGATACACTTGATGGTGGCCAAATCGTCGACGCCCGGAAAGCAAAGTCACTTCTCGACAGTAACGCGGCGTTTATTGTTGACGTGAGAAATCCGGTCAACTACGGGCGCGGCCATATCCCAAATGCGACGCTGGTGCCTTATAAAGGAAAAAGCATCAAAGCTAAAAACTTCGATCCTGCCCAGGACCGGTTTGACCTTTCACGCCTTCCCGCCGACAAGGGGATGACGCTTCTTTTTTACAGTCATGGAATCACCGGCTGGAAATCGTACAAGGCGGCCCTTACCGCCGTACGCGCCGGTTACAGTGACGTTCGATGGATGCGAGAAGGGTATGGTAAGTGGCTGGAGTTAGGTTACCCGACCACGCCATAACCCCTTACCTCCCGGATGAACATCAAGAAAAAACTCATTCTGTCACCGACGATTCTGCTTGCTACGTTTTCGGTCGTCCTTACGATTACTTGGATCAGCGGCAATGATTTAACGAAGCAGACCGATACCGCCCGAGCCTTTGAGCGCCAAGCGATGCACCTGCAGATGATTTTCCGCGGCGTCAACGAGTCGCTTCTTACTGACGGCACCCCCACATCCGTTGCCATAACGGCAGATGGCATTTTAAGGTATGATCGAACACACCAGAACTTAGTGGAACGAGTCGAGGATTCGACGCTCCAGGCGAGACTTCGCGGCCAGATCGAGCCGCAGTGGCTGTCCATAAAGGCATCACTTGATCCATTCTTACAGGTCAACGAGGTCTCTAGCGATGACGACGACTTAATGATGCGTTACGGTGGATTATTGGTGAGGGCCGATAAACTCCTCGACGACGTTCGAGAACTCGCTCAGCAAAGCCAAACCATCGCAGAGCACGTTGCGCGTACTACGACGCTACTGATGGCCACTACCGTGTCCGTGACGCTACTCGGTATTGTCATCTTGTTCCTTCACCTCTATCGTTCCATCGCGTTACCCATCAACCTGCTGCGGACTTCGATGCAGCACGTCTCCGATGGCCAAGGCGAACTAGTTGATCTCATCGACCAGGGCCGAAATGGTATTGCGGAATTGGCGCGCGGCACAGACACAGGGAAAGATACTGAGGTCTTTACGCTGGCCCGCGCTTTCCAGTTCATGCTGGAGAGTATCCGCACCCATATCATTAAGCGGAAGCACGCGGAAGAGACCTTGTCCGAGCTCAACAAAACGCTGGAAGAGCGGGTGAAACAACGCACCGGCGATCTCACCATCCTCAACGAGGAACTGCATGCAGAGATCACCGAGCGCAAGCGAGGGGAAGAGGAGCTGCGACTCGCAGCCGGCATATACGACGAAACGCCAGACGGTATTATCATCACCGATGAAAATCACCAGATCATACGCATCAATCCAGCGTTCACCGCGATCACCGGCTACTCCAACGATGAGGCAGTGGGCAACACCCCAAACCTCCTCGAGTCCGGAGTTCATGATAAAGCGTTCTACGAGAATGTGACAAGTACCCTAAAACACAACGGAAACTGGCAGGGAGAAATATGGAAACGCCGTAAGAACGGTGAGGTCTACCCTGCGTGGTGTAAGATGCGCGTTATCCGGGACAGCCAAGGTGGCGTTGTGCGCCATGTTTGTATTTTTAGCGACATCTCCCAACAGAAGGAATGGGAAGAACGTCTTCACCAACTCGCCCACTTCGACGCACTGACCCATCTCCCCAATCGATCTCTTTTTCAGGAGCGAGTTGAACAGGCGCTCGTTCGAACCCATCGGCGGCGACGATCGATGGCGGTGTTATTCCTGGATCTGGACAGGTTCAAATTAATCAACGACACCCTAGGGCACCAGTTAGGGGATCAACTCCTGGAATTAATGGGGCAGCGGCTTAAGTCCTGCGTGCGTGAGGACGACACTGTCGCGCGTCTAGGCGGCGATGAATTCACCGTCCTTCTCAATGACGTCAATAGTCCGCAAGACATATCGCATATCCTCCAGAAGATAATCAACGCCATCAGTGAACCCGCTTTTCTGGACGGCCACGAGGTGTGCACCAGTACCAGCATCGGCGTCAGTGTCTATCCCGAGGATGGCAGCGATGTTCAGACGCTCCTAAAAAACGCCGACACCGCCATGTACCGCGCAAAGAAGGACGGGAGAGGCGTCGCCAGGTTCTTCACTAACGAGATGAATGCGTCAGCCCAAAGACGACTGGACATAGAGGCTGGCTTGCGCCGAGCCGTTGAAAACGGCGAGCTCGAACTCTACTACCAACCTCAAGTCGACCTGGAAACCGGAAGTATCCTCGGCATGGAAGCGCTGCTACGCTGGAAACACGAGCAATTGGGACAAATCCCTCCCGATGAGTTCATCGCGGTCGCGGAAGAAACCCGTTTGATCAATGAGATTGGGCAATGGGTTTTGCGTGAAGCCTGTGAACAGTACAGCGAATGGCAACGCCTCGGTTGTGCTCCCCAGTGCATTGGGATCAACCTCTCACCACGCCAGTTAACCGATCATGAGCTGCTTGATAATGTCGCCCTGGTTCTCGCCGAGACACAACTTGACCCTTCCTGTCTTGATTTGGAAATTACCGAAACGGCAGTCATGGAAAATCCGGAAGCCAGCATTGCTAAATTGGAGGGGTTGAAAGCACTGGGACTCCGGATCTCAATCGACGATTTTGGGATCGAGTACTCCTCGCTGAGCCAATTAAAAAGGCTACCCATCCACACCTTAAAAATAGACCGGTCATTTATTCAGAACATTCCTGACGACGCTGACGACATCGCGATAACCACCGCGATCATTGCAATAGCGCAAAACCTCAACCTAGAACTCATCGCGGAAGGGGTGGAGACTGCGGAACAGATTCAGTTCCTACGATCTAACGGGTGCGAGATCGCGCAAGGCTACTATTTCAGCCGTCCAGTACCCGCTCAAGAAGCCCTCGAGGTTTTACGTCAAAACTACGTGGTACCGGCGAGCAAGACGGCTGAACGAATCGTCAGGCCGTTGTAACAGGTGCGGCTCACGCTTTCGCGGGCACGGTTATTCGGCGAATTACGCGAACGCGCAACCGTAGCAGGTGGATGAAGTGGTTTTTATCTGCGTTTATCCCGCCGGTTCCTTGGCGCAACGAAACCCTACATCGTTGTAAGTCATATCGGGATCTAGATTCATCCGATACGCGCCCCGTTGAAAAAGCTGCAATGCGTAGTGACCCGATCCGCCCCAGCCTGCGCCGCGTGCGACCCGAAACGTTTCGCCAAACGTTTTATTCTTATACGTTGAGCCAGGATACGCTTCATACCAATTGGCGACCCACTCAGAAACGTTGCCGGCCATATCGTAGACACCGAATGGCGACTTATCCGTGTCGTAGGAACCCACCGGAGCTACACCATCGTCCCACGCCTCGCCCCCAGTGTTGCTCATCGCCTTTTTCCAGTCGTTACCCCAAGGGAACTCAGCGCCGCTGGATCCCCGCGCGGCTTTTTCCCATTGCGCTTCCGAAGGGAGTTGCTTTCCAGTCCAGGCACAATACGCATTGGCATCACTCCATTTAACGAACGTCACCGGCAACGCGCCAAATGCGGCAAAACGTTCATCGATAAGTGCCATAAGCTCGTCTTTTCCCAGCATGCGCGTATCCACATCAAGCTGTAAGACTTTTGTCACCACTTTCCTCAGGGTATCGACCGGTGCGCCGCTTAACCGCTCAGGCCGTAGACTCAACACGAAACCTGACTCGACCCAATGCTCGGGTGGCGCGGCGTTAACCGCCATCACGAAACCACGATACTGGCCATTAGTCACTTCGTATGTATCGATATAGTAATCGGGCAACTGCAGGTGTTGCTCGGGATGCTCGTCGAGATACCACGGTTTGGTATTACCAAACTCACCGGATTTATTCGATTTCTCTTCTTTGTCACTTCCCATAACGAACTCACCAGCCGGAACAAATGTCATTTTAGACGTCGTCACCGCTTGGGTGTTAATAACTGAGGCGGGCGTCGCGCTTACCTTTTCGGGATCGGCTTGACCCGCCGAAGCGTAGGCAAACGCGAGTAACACGGCCATTGCTTTGCAACACCGCGCATCCTGTTTAACTTCTTCTTTTCTCAGCAAACGTTTCATTAAAGTCTTACCCCTATCCGTCTACGGCGTCTTACGCAAAAACTCATTTAAACACGCGCCCGAATTGTTACAGTGCTCAGCAAACGGCTAAGACTTGACTCATTTTTAGCGGCTACTGGTCGCTGCCGACAACGGTTCCTCGTCTTTCGCGCAGCGGAACCCAAAGCTGTTATTCTTTGTGGTCTTTAAAAAAAACGAGCGGTTGAACACCGGCGCCGATATCCCGCATTTATAAAAGGAACAGTCCCACCATGATCCGCCTTTTAGGGTTCTATAATCTTCGTCGTAATTTTCCGTTATGCGCGTATTTCCAGGATAGGGCTCATAACGGCTTGCCGTCCATTCCCATACATTCCCGGACATATCGTACAAACCATACGGGCTAGCCCCAGCAAAAAATGCACCGACCGGCGTCGTATCACCCACCTGCTTTAATTCTCGCCAACGCTGTGGCGTATTGGCGTTGTGGAGTACAAAGTGTTTACCCCACGGATAGCCCCTGCCGTCGGCGCTACGCGCGGCTTTCTCCCACTCTTTATCGGTGGGGAGCCGTTTACCGGCCCATTCACAATATTCATGGGCGTCTTGCCACGTAACGTAGACGACGGGATGATCTGCCTTTCCAGGGGGATAAGTTCGGTTCTCGAAATGTTTCGGAGACTTTCGCTTCGTATCCTCAACAAACGCTTTGTATTGCAGGTTGGTTACCTCGTATCTGTCGATCCGATATGCGCTGGTCTGGCTGACATGCTCCGGCCCCTCGTCGGGCAACCGATTATCGGTGCCTCTTATGAACTCGCCGGCCGGAATCGTAATCATTTCGTGCGGCTGGCCACCTAAGCGTGTCCCGCGATAGTATAGAGGGATACTCATGCCCTCGGCGAGGTTGACGGCGTCATCGACCATGGGCAAATCGACCTCGGCTAGCGCATCAAGATGGGCGCTTACTCGGTTTTTCTCGCCGGTAATATCCGGCGCTTCGTGACATGCCGTACACTTTGCGTTGCGTAAAGACTCGATGTCTTGGTGCTTCATGGCGTTGTGACAACTTAAACAGCTGTCGTCGTAGAGCTCGGCCGCGTCCCTATCGTTGGCAACAGCTACTGAACAGAAAAACAACAACGCGGCGTTAATAAGATGCGCACTCGACCACGCACAATGATGCGACATTTACCCGGTCCAAATAATTGGTTTCTGAAAGACGTTCATAACGTAGGGTTAGCCCGAATTAGGCTAGCCTTTAGCGCATCATAGACGCCGCGACGTCAAACAAGGGCGCGCAATTATTCCTGCGGCCGGCGAAACGCCTCCCACGCGCCTAGATACGATTTCTCGGAAACTGGCGCTTGTCGGAAACTGGCACTTAGTAGCCAACAAGGGAATCCCTCGACCAAAGTGCGGTTTCGAAAATGGTAGCCTATCATATTTTTGTTGAAAAATGTAACCGACGCTGCGCCATCGCGGTAAGATCGCAAAGGGTTGGGGTAAAAACAAGGCGGCCAGGTTGAAAGGTCCGATATGCCCCACGCTATTGCTTGAAAGATCCGCGTAACGTCATGTGCGATAAGCAGTTTCTTTGCTATAGTCTTAGGTGAAAGAAGATACCTATCGACTCGAGTTTCTTTTCGGCCCTGTACGATCGGACTTAATTGTCTACAGCGTTCGGAACCCTAGTCGAAGGAGTGTTGTCCCCCAGTGAGTTATTGTCAAACCCGGGCCAGCACGGACATCATCGAGGTTGAGTTTCTTTGGATATGATCCTGGCAACACAAATAACGCAAGTGCTGTTTTCTATAGAATCCGAATTACGAAGGATTGATCAGTGGCAAACCCAAGCGCCTGAGCCACTGGCGCTCCAAAACCAGAATCCGTTCTGCATTGACTCGCTTGAGTTTACGCAATGGCTGCAATGGGTATTAATACCTAAAATGAAGCACATCATCGATAACCAACTCGCACTTCCCGAACACTGTGCAATTCTTCCCTACGCCGAAGAAGCGCTAGTGGCTCTTGATATTGACCCTAAGCCACTACTACGCCTTATCGACGAGCTTGATAGGCTGATAACAACGCATCGTGGATCTACAACGGTTAATTGAAAATCGCCAACGCCGTATTCGCGGCCCTTAAAAACCGACTTTGTCCAACCCTGCTCGGCGCTAGCCCGTCACACAATGACCTGTGACTAAGTTACAGATTTCGCGGTAGCGCCCGCATATGATCGAAAAAAACGGATTTCAATGCCGCGCAAGAAAGGTGACGCCATGAACACCAAGCACATTATCCTCGTTTCTCTGTTTACAATCGTCTCAAGTTCATCGCCGCTGTGGGGCGAGGAGTCGAAATTGATTCTCAGCGAGCCCGTCTTACTGCCTGAAAAAACGTTGAAACTCCTCGAGAGTGCGGCAAAGGACAATACCCGGGCACAAAGTGTTTTAGGTTTAAGTTATCTTATGGGGAATGGCATCGCCATAAACCCGAATGAGGGCCTACGCCTCTTAAAAGAAGCGGCAGCTGGAGGTGAAATTGAGGCCTACTCGAAACTCGGCTACGTTTACCGGGAGGGAATGGGCGTTGGCCGTGATTATCGGTCGGCTGTTGATTGGTTTCGAAAAGGCGCTCAAGCGGGTGATGCCGATGCGCAGACAAATTTGGCGGTGATGTACGTGAAAGGTCAAGGAGTGGAACGAGATTTGAGCAAAGCCATTGAGTCGCTTCGCAGCGCCTCTAACCAGGGTAGCGCTATCGCTTCTCGAAGCATGGGCTATCTCTACGAGACCGGCACCGGGCATGCACAAGATTTTTCTCAAGCGCATAATTGGTATCAAATCGCCGCATTAAAAGGTGACGCCGTTGCGCAAATGTTGATCGGTCGCTTGTATTACAACGGCCAGGGTGTTATCCGTGACTACGATGCTGCACAAAGATGGTTTCGACTGGCCGCCAGTCAGGGTGAGAGCCGAGCTCAAGAGTTACTCGGCGACATGTATGAAAAAGGATTAGGCGTGAAGAAAAATCCCGTTATCGCATTTATTTGGTACAGTCTCGCCGCAGCCCAAGAGCAACAAAACGCCGCGGCACAGAAAGCCAAATTAATCGCCGGGTTTAACTTCGACCAGTTCGACGAGGCGAAAACAGAAACTGAGGCTTGGTTTGACATACGCCATCCTACTCCGTAATCCACATTAACTGGAACGCAGTTTCGTTATTATAAACAAGTTAGATTTATTCTAAATGACGTTAATCCCCCCTGACGTTGGCTCGGTATGTAGACTAAATAAATAGTCCGAACATGGACTATTGGTGTAGTCGACTCAATTTATTCAGGAAGTTTAAACGGTTGGAAAGAAGGATTGACGCTAGCTAAAAAAACTGTGGAACCAACTAAAAATCGCGCGGTCGATCATCTATACTGTGAAAAGGAAACGAGCAACTAACGAGGGAGATCGTGAATCGTGGAACATCGCTGGAGAATACGTAAACCCGTTGACCTTAGAATTCGAATATATCAAGCAGGCCTACCCGTTGCTGTGGGCGTCGGGAGCAACTTGAATCCCGAAGGCATGTTTGTTCAAATCCAAGATTCGAACCTTAAACGGGGCTCCCATCTCGAGATCGAAGTCTTAACCGCCAA
The DNA here is from genome assembly GCA_945787615.1 of uncultured Chromatiaceae bacterium. Lineage (GTDB taxonomy): Bacteria > Pseudomonadota > Gammaproteobacteria > JAADHS01 > JAADHS01 > CALZJI01. Next base: position 9,686 of record CALZJI010000116.1, read on the forward strand.
TCCAATGCTGAGAAATCGTCGAATGCCCGGCATCGTCGTCCATGGCTCCCCCAAGGGCCTTGGGGTAATGTTTTCACGCGTCGATCAACGGGTATACGCCAAAGTGCAGGAGATTGGCTTGCGGAACGTTGTTGCTTCTTAACGACGGCTTTGTAACTACGTGGGGCCCCACGAGGATAGCCCACCGGACAACTTTCTAAGACCTTGAACGGCCAAAACCATTTACTGGACCGAAAGCTGACGTTTTCAAGCTTTGGAATATCTCTTCTCTCTAAACGGTCTCGCTGCCATGTTTCTCATTTAGGGCTCGCGAAAAAATAACTTCGTATTTTTCGCGAGCCCTTACCTGTGAACAACATTACATATTCTATTCGCTTTTGTGCATATATACCCGTGGCGTTTGAGATTTAGGTGTTAAGAGTGCGTCATATTCATTTCGTGGCAAGGCGAAATGACGAGCAATAGCCGGACTATTGCGAGGAGTTTCAACGCAGCCATGGAATGAAGAAGGCGTGCTTTTGACAGCCAAATCTCAAACGCCACGGGTATGTAACTAGCGCAGCTCCCCTTCTCGTGCGCAGCGATTGCTTAGCGATCTAAAATCCGAACACGTCGAGAACGCAACCCGTGGCATTTACTGAACAACGGGTTAAAATGCAGGTCTTCATCGGTTTTGCATACGAGGAGAGGAAAAAATGCCTTCGTTTGATGTGGTATCGGAAGTCGACATGCATGAAGTCGCTAATGGAGTGGATCAGGCAAACCGCGAGGTGGGAAACCGTTTTGACTTTAAAGGGACGAATGCGAAATACGAACAAAAAGAAAATCTGGTAACGCTCCACGCCCAATCGGAATTTCAACTTAAACAAATGCTGGAAATACTTCACCTAAAACTAACCAAGCGTGGTGTTGATATTGCGTGCCTTGAGATTTCTGAAGCGGAAATTTCGGGCAAAGAAGCGCGGCAAACGGTCACGCTTCGGCAGGGCATAGACGCTCCTCTAGCCAAGAAGGTCGTCAAAATGATTAAAGACGCTAAGCTGAAAATACAAGCTTCAGTACAAGGTGAACAAGTGCGCGTATCGGGAAAAAAGAGAGATGATTTGCAGCAAGTGATTGCATTGTTAAAAGATGCGAAACTTGATTTACCGTTGCAGTATATTAATTTTCGTGATTAGATTGTAAGTTAATCTAAACTCCTCGTAAAATTTTAACGTACTGACTGATGCCTGAATTTCAGGCGAGCATCACAGACCAATAGCCGCCGAATCAGATAAGCTACGTTTTTCGCGGAAAAGCCTTTCGCCCCGACCATGCTAAACGACATACTCCATGCCAGCCTTATCGTCGAAGACACAACACGTGCGCTTGGGTTTTATCACGATATATTAAACCTTGAGATTGATCCCGCACGGCCTGATCTCGGTTATCCGGGAGCATGGCTAAACGTGGGCCAACAACAGGTCCACTTATTGGAAGTTCCAAATCCGGACCCCATATCCGGGCGCCCGGCCCACGGGGGACGCGATCGCCATATTGCCTTCGCCGTAGGAGATCTTGACGAAATTATCACAACGTTAGAGAAGGCTAACGTGCCGTACACCGCGAGCAGATCTGGACGGCGGGTATTGTTTTGCCGTGATCCTGATGGCAACGCACTAGAGCTTATCGAGACGACGGATTAACAGGCGTGTACTTGGCGAATTAGGGTACTGTCGCAATTAGGGCCAGGCTTTACATTCTCGCCAATCGCTTTATTAAGAAAGCGTAAGGTTGCTTTCTTATCATGCGTGGCCGTTAGCAGAAAATCGATCATATTACCTTCTTTATCAGCGGCACGATAATAGTAGTTCCACTCACCTTTAACCTTGATGTAAGTCTCGGTAAACGCGTCCTGCATTGCCTACATGGAT
>CALZJI010000117.1 GCA_945787615.1 uncultured Chromatiaceae bacterium
CACTGCCTGCGCAGCCATGACGATATTAACGTTATTGTTTGTGATAAGCAGATGCATCTGCAATTCATGGATATGGATACGGCCATCAAGCACTGTACCAAGGGTATTGGTATCTGGGACTGGGCCAGCAACGACCACGGCGTTGAGCCCGATGTCGTCATGGTAGGCTGCGGCGATATCCCCACTCAAGAAGCCTTGGCGGCGACGGCTCTGTTACGCCAGCATTTCGACGACCTAAAGATTCGTTTTATTAACGTGGTTGATCTATTTACGTTGCAGTCTACAGGCGAACACCCGCATGGGTTGTCTGACCGCGACTTCGACAGTCTGTTCACGGTGGACAAACCTATTATCTTTAATTTTCACGGTTACCCTTGGCTAATTCACAGGTTGGCGTATCGAAGAACCAACCACAAAAATCTCCATGTCCGAGGTTATAAGGAAAAGGGTAATATCAACACGCCTCTAGAGCTGACTATTAATAATGAGATCGATCGCTATAGTTTGGCCATTGACGTGATTAATCGGGTGGAAAGGCTGAAGGTTGCGGGGGCACACGTTAAAGAAAAGCTGCGTGACATGCAGATCGACTGTCGGCATTACGCCCACGATCGTGGCGTGGACCACCCGGATGTCAGCAATTGGACCTGGCCTTATTGAACCCTCTTAAGCGACATTTCTCACAGGAACCGCGCGTCTCTAAAATGAACGACGAGTAATAGCACGGTTCGCATAGGACTCGATATTACGCGTGTCCGAGATAATCACAAGACTGGCGAAGGGATTGCTTTTAGGCGAGAACTAGTAATTCGCCAGGCACACGATATATTGCTACGGGATTTGTGTTCTTACGATAGAAAAACGGGGACAAGTAGTTGTCCCTCAACGCTCACAGGAATGGCCCCACGTTTGCTCGCGAAAATGGACCCACCTGCCACGAACGCAGGGGAGCACAAAGTGGGCGCTCCACCTTGGAGTCTGGGACCCGACCCCCTGGGTATGCTGAAATCGCCCTAGACCCCTAAAAACCAGGGGCCTAGGGCGATTTCAGCATACCCAGGGGGTAGACCCAGACTCGAATGGCACTTACTTAAGCCAAAATGTAGGGTGGGTTAGCGTCTTTTTGCGTAACCCACCAAGCGTTACGTAGCAACGCAACCTGATTTTTATGAGTGCCTAGCGGTACCACTGGTGGGTTACGGCGCAAAAAGACGCTAACCCACCCTACATCGGGTGTAGAATCGCTTAAGTAAGTGCCATTCGACCCAGACTCCAAGGTCGTACGTCCATTTATATCCCCTGCAGGGCCGTTGGCGCGCGCCAACGGTGGGTCCGTTTTTCTTAGCGTTTAGGGTTTGTCCCCGTATCGGGTAGGAGAAGGAAATCTATAACAGGGGCGCTTCGTGGCACAATGCACAACTAACCTCCGTTCCCTTTGCCAAGCGTATGGTTTCGCTACCGTCGGGTTGCCGTTCATCTGTATCTAATAGCCTATCCGTGGCCATCCGTGATAATGCGGTGCCTTGAAGATCTACACCATGGCATGTTTGACAGGCGGCAGGATTGGCCTCGTAATACTCGCCGTGCTCTTTGTTCCACCGTGAGTCGGCCACATTATGCATACCGTGAGGCCCATCTAAACTGAGTGGTAGCGTACCGGATTCATGGCAGGTCTCGCATTCCGTAACGGTTCCGGCATACCCCTGGAGCTGTAGTGCCGGAATGTTATCGTTGTGGTTTGGGTCGTCGTTTGGCCATATTGCATGGGGGCTACCGTGGCAAGATGTACACGCCACACCGCCGTGTCCGGTACTATTTCGATACAAGTCGTTATCGTTTTCGGCAAAACGTGTATTTAAAGCCAATCGAGGAGTCGCCGCCTTATCGTTTGGGTCGAAGGCGATATTCGATATGAGTTCCGATCCAGCATGGTTGAGTGCGTCGCCCGTGTGGCAGGACTGGCACTTGGGAAGGTCTGACCACGGCTGCCGAATAACGCCATTGGCTAGCGTAAATTGGCCACCGACCGCAAGCATTCCCCCATGACAGCTCTCGCAACTCAGCCCCGCATTGGCCATGGCGCCGCGGAAACACTGCGTCTGTTCACCCGGATGACATTGGAAGCAACCGTCGGTGCCGTTGTCGGCAATAATCGCAGTGTTTGACATACTGGGCAATTCGCCTGACATGGTTTTGCCGTGACGCTGGTGAATTGCTCTAGACAGATAGGGTATCGCTTGTTGTGGGCCTTGTGGCCCCGAGCCGGCTAAGTCAAGGGCTGGCGAGTAATGGCAGTCCGCGCAAAGCACTGGCTGGTCATTTCTTAAAGCTGTACCGTGTTTCGCATCGTGTAAGAGCAAAATATTTTCCCTATACTCGATGCTAGGATTAGGGTTTGTGCTCCACTGGAGCGGCGCTTCGTTTAGAGAATATCTTTGCGCCGTTGCGGTGTCGGCTGCGACACCGTCGTCATTATGGCAGCGGGAACAGTTCATTTCCGTCGATACGGGTACAACCGTATCAATGCTAGCAAGTAGCTCGCCGCTATTTCGATCGAAAGCGTCGACGCGAAACATAGGGTAAGTGTTAGTGTTGTTCGCGTCGTCGGTAGGCGTAATGGGGATACCCGCGGCGACGAATCGACGGTGCGCCGTTTCAAAACTCATAAATGGCTGTGGGCCGTTTTCGCCGCTTGGCATTTTCGCGCCTGTAAAGCCTGAGTCGGGTTCTGGTTGCGCGCCGAATAGGTCCAGGACGTAATCCCAGAAATTTGTTTTACCTATGCTTGTGCTATTTATGGAGCCCGTACGGTCCGGAGCGGGCGAGTAACGAACTTCCACTTGCGACGGATCGAGCAATTCTGGATTATTGCCGGCAGAACCGGTACGCAGAACTTGGGCGTTTAGCGTATTGAACGGTGGCAAGATGGAAAAGACGGAAAAGTCATCGTCCATACAGTGCATTCCCAAGTCGTTAACGGCCATGACACGATAACGTGGGGGCGTAACG
>CALZJI010000118.1 GCA_945787615.1 uncultured Chromatiaceae bacterium
CTCAGTGCGTATTACCACTTTCGAGAGTGAAATTGATCCTTTTGATTTTAGCTTGCTTGACAGTGGGCACTTCGTACTGTTCCGTAAAGTGTGGCGCGATGGTGAACGATACACACAGGGGCTTTTGCTTGATCAAACGAGCTTTTTACATGGCGTAGTCGAATCGACTTTTCGCGAAACCCAACTCTCGCAAATGAGTAATCTTGCGGTGGCATACCAGGATGAGGTTGTATCGGTCTTCAGCGGACCATTGCACAGCGTTACCTATTTGCGTGCCGCGCAACTGCGTGGCGATCTTTTATACCAGGCTCGCCTCTCGGCCCCACTAAGTGATATACAACTGATATTTAGCATCACCCAGTTGCCGAATGGTCCTGGCGCCACCGTAATCATGTGGGCCGCACTGGTGCTGGCTGTTGTGCTCTGCAGTGGTTTTTATCTCGTTTACGGGGCTGGTGTAAGACAATTGGAGCTGGCACAGCAACAACAGGATTTTGTTTCGGCAGTCAGTCATGAATTAAAAACCCCCCTCACATCGATACGCATGTATGGTGAGATATTGCGCCAGGGCTGGGCCGATGAGGCCAAAAAGAAAACCTATTACGACTACATTCATGATGAAAGTGAGCGCTTGACGCGACTGATCAATAATGTGCTGCAATTGGCGCGCATGACGCGTAATGAGATTCAGCTTAATATCAAGCCTGTGGCAGTTGGTGAGCTAGTGGATATAATTCGTTCTAAGGTATCTTCACAACTGGAACACAGTGGTTTTAATTGGGATCTACAATGCGATATGAATGATGGCGACTATGTATTGCAGGTTGACCCCGATGCCTTTAGCCAAATATTTATCAACCTGGTGGATAACGCAATAAAATTCTCGGCCAAGGCTGAGACCAAGCGGGTTGATATCCGCTGCAGCAGATTGACCAATAGTGAGATTGAGTTTAGTGTGCGTGACTTTGGTCCGGGAATCGCCAAAGACCAGATGAAAAAAATCTTCAATCTCTTTTATCGAACGGAAAACGAGCTGAGTCGTGAAACTGTTGGCACCGGTATAGGCCTTGCTTTGGTGCAGCAATTAGTTTCCAAAATGAATGGCCGTGTAGATGTGCTGAACCGACAGCCGGGAACAGAGTTTAAGATGGTTTTTAGAATCTAAGGGCCGCGGAAAATAATAATTATCCAAAGATTGCGCGGAATTTTTGCTCAGATTCAAGACGCGGCAAGTGGCGCATATTGGAATATGCAACACTTGCCGTAACGCAGAAGCTGAGCAAAAAGACAAGCAAGGTTGGATAATTATTTTTTTCCGTGGCCCTAAGGATTAACGCAAAGAAAACTCTAAATGAAAGGTAATTTACACGGGAGCGGTGGCTCGCATACTACAATCGGTTCTGTCGCAAACTCGTGGTTACCGATAAATGATGATACCCTTTCGTAATCAGTCTATTCAACCATGAGTATAATATAATTAGCTTCAAAGGCCGCTCAGCGGTCATCAGTATTTGAGTAAGATCAGTCAATTAACCACTTCATACGACCCTAATAACGATGAAACTCGATTCGGCAATCCTTAACGGACCAATGATAGCCGCTGTTTTTCTGCTTAGCGCTTGCGGTGGTGGTTCTGGTAACAACGGAATTTCTTCTGACGACGGCGATTCGCGTGTACCTCAATTGAGCAGCGACGGTCGTCCGGGGGTGGTCATACGAGCGCCCGCCCCGGACTTTATCCTTGGCGAGGCACTGGATTTGGGTGTCCCCGCGCTTACACAAGCGATTCTTATCAATGGTTTGGTTAGGGTAGGCAGTCGCGACGATTTCAACAACTTACCTACTGTTCACGTGAACGGTCAGGTCGCAACGGTAACCCCAGAGGCGTTTGGTCAAGATTGCCCCGGCGAAGCGCCGTTGCAATGCTTCCACTATGTAGCCGAGTTGTCCTTTGAGAAAGGTTTGCATACTATCACCGTAAGCGTTAGCGACGTGGACGGCAATACAGCCGAGGCCCACGTCGGCGGAACTGTGGATAATTGCCGAAGGTTCGGCAAAGACGCGGGGATCGCCGCGTTAATCCAAAACAATCCCCGTGCCAATGTATTGCAGAGTAACCGCTGCCACGAAATCGACGGATGCTCGGCCTATCTGTACGAAAGCGATCCGTTTGCGAATTCCAATGTTCGGAACAATCCCATGGGCGCAACGAGCCGTTTTGCCGCGGCTCCGACGAATTTCGGTAGAGGCGAAGTGAATCCCAATAGTGAGTATTTCGTGCACGGTTTACAACCGACAGACTTATTGCCGTGCAACAAACACGATGTTTGTTATCAAACGGTCAACGGCATGACGCAACAGCAATGCGATGCGCAAATGTTGGCGGATATGGAGCAGGTGTGCCACCAAGCGTACCCCGAACAGTGCCCCGACAATCTCAATTCCTTCGAGTGTGGCTTATGGCGCACGGAACGAGAACTCTGCTTCGGTTTTGCTGCGGTTTATTTCGAAGTGTTGTCACGTGTCGGCGGCGATGTGTTCCAGGGAAGACAAAGCGAATATCAACACGTATTGAATATTCCGTAAACGTCGCGACAGATGATCCGATAAAGCCATGTTGCTGGCGAATTAACACTCATGTCGCCGCAGCCCACGCTAGGCAATCACGACACGATGTATCGCTACAATGGCGGGCGTTTATCCAGCGCGTTTATGCGACAACGTGGCTTCCATGTCACGACCCCGCCCATCCTATCTATTGTCCTCAGGCATCTCCCGGCCGTTGGCGCTCACGCCGCCGATCGGTTAGGCTATGGTTAACCACGGGAGGGATGATATGGGCAGCCGGGACATTTTACGACGAGCGGGCAGATTAACTCGTTATTGCGTCTTATCTTTAGTTATCACCTCGTCGCTGTTAGGGTGTGACCGAGACAACACCGAGCCGACTCAACCGGCCTCATCGGTAGCGGAACTGGACGTGTGGGTACATTCGGGTCAGCAATCCGAACGAGACACTATTCAGAACCAGGTGACGCGCTTCAACGCGGCTCAACGCAACGTCCACGTTAAACTAACGGTCCTACCCGAAGGAGCCTATAACGCGCAAGTCCAAGCCGCCGCATTGGCGGATGACTTGCCAGACTTATTGGAATTTGATGGCCCCTTTCTGTATAACTACGTCTGGCAAGGGCATATACGAGAACTTGACAACCTCCTGCCGGAGCCTCTCAAACAGGACCTACTCCCTTCTGTTATTCAGCAAGGGACGTATAACGGTAAGCTGTATTCGGTGGCAACATTTGATTCCGGCTTGGGTCTCTATGGGCGGCGAGGCGACTTACAAGCAGTTGGAGTACGCATACCCACAACGCCGGGCGAGGCGTGGCGTATCGACGAATTCGAGCGCTTGCTGGCTGCGCTCGCCAAGCGAGACGCCGATGGGGCGGTGCTTGATCTGAAATTGAACTATTCCGGCGAGTGGTATACGTACGCCTTTTCGCCGGTGATCCAATCGGCGGGCGGGGATCTCATTGAACGCACTTCGTTTCAGCGCAGCGATGGTTCATTGAACAGTTCGGCGGCTGTGGAAGCGATGACGCGCGTTCAGAGCTGGTTTCAACACAAATATATCGACCCCAACCTCGACGATGCCGCATTTACAAGCGGCCGGGTGGCGTTGTCATGGGGAGGCCATTGGGATTACAACCGCTATCACGCCGCACTGGGCGAGGAACTTGTGGTATTTCCGTTACCTAACTTTGGTTTAGGCTCGAAGACGGGTCAGGGATCATGGAACTGGGGGATCACGACCCGTAGCCAACACCCTCAAGCCGCGGCGCGGTTCCTCACCTTCTTATTGCGCCCGGAGGAGGTGTTACGCATGGCGGATGCCAACGGCGCCGTACCGGCCACGCGCTCCGCCATCCGACGTTCTCACCTATACGGTGAAAAGGGGCCGCTTCGGCTTTTTGTTGCACAGTTGGAGAATACGGCAATTGCGCGGCCGCAAACACCCGCTTACCCGGTCATCACCTCTGTATTTCAGCAGGCGTTCGAAGACATTCGTAATGGGAGCAATGTTCGGAACGCGCTGGATAAAGCGGCTGCAACGATCGACCAAGACATTGAAGACAATGAAGGCTATTTAGTTCGTTGACCCATGGGAGCCCACCATTTAAAAACCGAAAGCCGAGCCGCCTGGGTAATGGTTACACCCGCATTATTGGGGTTAACGCTGTTCTTGACGCTACCCTTTTTTCTTGCCGTAATTCTGAGCTTCACTAATCTAAAGCTAGGCTCGCCACTTCCCGTTCAATTTGTCGGCTTTGACCAGTTCAAACGGATATTCGCTGATCCGAGTTTTCTGCGGGCGCTGGCGAATAACGCCATCTTCGCCGTCGTCGTCGTGCCGCTACAGACCGTATTCGCCTTATGCTTGGCACTTGTCATCAATCGACCTCTTCGGGGCATGACCTTATTTCGCACGCTGTTCTTTATGCCCGTGGTGTTTCCGTTCGCGCTAATCGCGGTGGTATGGATATTGATCTATGCGCCAGGACCCAACGGGATGATGAACGCCGCACTGGAGGTGTTATCGGTGGGCGCATGGGAAGCGCGGGATTTTCTCCATGACCCGAGGTCGGCCTTTCCAGCCATTATGTTGATGTCAATTTGGCAAGGCGTGGGCTTTCAAATGGTTATTTTTCTCGCAGGCCTTCAGGCTATACCCAGCGAGCTATATGAAGCGGCCTCCGTCGACGGTGCCACTAAATGGCGACAGTTTCTTCATATCACGCTGCCGCAGCTGCGTAACACCATTATATTTGTCATTCTTGTGACAACGATACTCGCGTTCCGTCTATTCGACCAAATACAAATCATGACTCACGGCGGGCCCAACGACGCCACAACCACTGTTATTTTTGAAGCCGTGCGATCAGCGTTTGAACGGCAGCAGGTGGGCCGTGGCGCAGCAATGACCACGGTTTTTTTCTTGTTTGTTTTATTCGTGACATTTCTACAACGGCAAATTGTTAAGCAAGAAAGAGAAATCGAGTGAAACCTGAGCAATTGGACACGTTGTAGTGATGAATATTTACCGTAATGTTATAGCATACTTGCTGCTGGGTGCCGTATCGCTAATCTATATTGCACCTATTCTATTCATGTTTGTCGGTAGCTTTAAACCCGACGAGAACGTACTGTTGGAAGCGGGCTCGTGGAAGGCGTTTTTTCCGGAATCCGTATCCTTGCAAAATTTTTTCGACGTATTTTCTCGCGTGAATTTTAGTTTGTTCATGTTTAATTCGTTGTTTATAACGTTGTCAATTGTTGCGTTAGGCTTGGTGGTTAACGGACTGGCCGGCTACGCGTTTGCCCGGTTACGTTGGCGCGGACGCAATTCAATTTTCGCTTTGATTATTGCATTGATGATTATTCCCTTCGAAGCGATTGCGGTGCCTTTGTTTTATCAGATGACCTATCTTGGCTGGCGAGATACCTATATCGTTCAGATTGTCCCTTTCATAGTCAACGCGTTTTCGATTTATCTCTTTTACACGTTCTTTATTGGCTTGCCTAAGGAGCTAGAAGAAGCAGCAAGAATTGACGGCGCAGGCTCTATGAGAACGTTTTTTCAAATTATCGTACCGAACAGCAAGCCTGTTTTCGCAACGGTTGCGATTCTGACATTTCTTACCCACTGGGGATCGTTCTTGTGGCCGTTAATGGTGACGAGCGGAGAAGACGTTCGCCCATTGCCCGTCGCCATCGCACAATTTCAGACCCTACCTCCTTTGCAGTGGGGCGATATCATGGCCTTTGGCGTCATGCTCGTAGCCCCCATTCTCGTGATATTTCTTTTGTTCCAAGGCTGGTTTATTCGCGGCGTCGCCGCAACGGGTATAAAGGGATAGACACACGTGGGGAGCGTCGATCTTCGTCACGCCGAGAAAATCTACAACGACAATACCAAGGCTGTTGACGACGTATCGTTGTCTATTCCTGAAGGTGAATTTGTCGTGTTTGTCGGGCCGTCCGGCTGCGGAAAGTCCACGTTATTGCGGCTGATAGCGGGGCTCGAAGAGTTGAGCCAAGGCGAGATTCTTATAAACGGCGTACGCGCCAATAAGTTGGCGCCCCAAGCGCGAAATGTAGCCATGGTTTTCCAAAATTATGCGCTTTACCCTCACATGACTGTAAGAAAAAACCTGGCGTTTCCTCTTCGTATGTCGCATTTACCGAAGAATGAAATCGATCGAAAGGTTGCACGGACGGCAAGTTTACTGGGACTCAACGAATTGTTGGAACGGCGTCCGAAGCAACTATCCGGCGGGCAGCGCCAGCGCGTGGCGATGGGCCGAGCCATCGTTCGTGAACCTGCCGTATTCCTAATGGATGAGCCGTTATCTAATTTGGATGCAAAGCTACGTACGCAAATCCGCGGCGAGATTGCCCTGCTACAACGGCGCTTAAACGTCACGACGATTTATGTCACTCACGATCAAGCCGAAGCGATGACCCTCGGTGACCGCGTCGTAGTGATGCATGCGGGTAAGATTCAACAGGCGGCACCGCCTCAGGAGATCTTTGAAAACCCCGCAAATACCTTCGTGGCGAAATTTATTGGAAATCCCGGGATGAATTGTTTGCCGGCAACACTACGGCGCGATGGCGATGGTGCATATACCGTTGATATCAGTGGCCAACCGCTTGGCCTTAAACAGGATATTTTAATTCGTTATCCCCGCCTGGATGAGCTCATTGATATACCGGTGTTGGTTGGAATTCGACCGGAAGCATTTAAGCTAGAGACCGACCAATCAGCGCTGTACGGCTTAACGGGCGAGGTAGTTAGCGTGGAGTTTTTGGGACATGAAACGCTGGTATACTTCAAGCTACCTCCTCCCTCGCGCGAGCCACTCGGCTTATCGAGCGAAAAGGGAGACATATCTACCTACCAAAGGCCCTCGGACGAAAACATTGCGGCAAGATTGTATAAACGGCATTCGCTCCGCGTAGGAGACCCGATAATATTGGGCGTAGACACGGATAAGCTTTATTTTTTTCATGCGAACGGGATAGCGCTGGATCGTCAATAGGGCCTCCGATGGTAGTCCGCATTTAGAGACGTTGCATCACTAGCGCACTATAGAATGCAGCCTAACCCCCAAAACGAGTGATTACGGAGAAAGGTATCGGTCCGTGGAAGATAAAGAAATCGTATTATCCGCAGGTATAGTCGTGGTTCGCCGTGCTGATAGCACATGGCATTATTTACTACTGCGTGCGTTTAGCTATTGGGATTTTCCGAAAGGTTTAGTCGAGGAGGGAGAAGACCCGCTAACGGGGGCGATACGAGAAACGGAGGAAGAAACCACACTTAAAGATTTAACCTTCCGTTGGGGGCACGTCTTTCAAGAGACAAAACCGTATAACCAAGGGCGAAAGATCGCGCGCTACTACCTCGCCGAATCAACGCGAAACGCCGTAGCGTTGCCGATATCGGAAGAGCTAGGCAAACCCGAGCACGATGAATACCGATGGGTCACCTACGATGACGGATCGAAGTTAGTTTCGGAACGAGTACAAGCGATATTGGATTGGGCCCAGGGAAAACTTACCCACCGCTCCACGAAAGTTGTTCGTTAACGTCACGCGTAGAGCGGGCTTAAGGCATTGTTTGTAGCGCGCGGGACCAACACAATCGATATTTGAAACGGTAACGGCGCGGAAATGGGAAAGCCAGTGTTTAGAAAAAGACGTCGAAAAACAAATAGAAATACCATACCACGAGCGCGAACCCGATGATCACGAACGGAAGCAGCTTTCGTTTAGTATAAAGGTGGCGTATGTAAAACCGTAGTTTGTCATTTAACGGCGCCGTTGGGTCATAGCCTGTTTCAGCTTGGTAGCGGGCCCGTGCCTGCTGCGCGTAAACATCTTCATGTTCAGTTAGTAATGCCTTTGCGCGAGCGAGATCGCTATCTTGAGTAACCCAGATGGCAGCTGAACTAAAACCAAAGCGGCTCGCCGGTGTTTCGTAGAATGAAATTCCCGCCGTTTGCAATAGTTCGCAAATCTCAGCCGCTTCATCGCCCTGCTCAGGACTATAAGAAAGGAGTCTTTTTGCCATATGAAGACATGTTGTATGGTATTTCCAGGTCGAGTGCGCATTGCTGCCTTTTAGTGTATACCCATCGCGAATAGGTTTCCCTGTAAATTGCAACCAAAGGAAGTGCCCATGGTGTACGGATTCCTCATCCCGTGGCGGCGTTGTGAGTACGGGAAAAATATCGAATTTTTGTTCGGCGCGTCCCTGCGCCTCACCCCTTCGGGGCTTACGCGAAAATTCGTTCCCGACGAATTTTTGTTCGGCGCTTTTCCACTGCGCTTTCCTGCTTCGTGTAAAAGCCCAGGGCACACTTCCGCGTGTGCGCGCTCGGTGGAACGGGTATTTCATACCCGCTTTGTTTCCACCTCGCCCCTCAGCAACTGCTCCATGCGTTGCTCTCGAGCAGTCGCGCACCTCATCTCCCTCGCTGGAGGTCGGCGCGAAAAATCGCTTCCGGCTTTTTTCCTGCGTCGTCACTTTATACAGGCAGAAATAAAACTAATTTTTCTATTAAACAATAAGTTACCTTAAAAAAGCCCCGCAACGACGAGATACGCGCCTCTCACCTTCTAATAAAACACGGCTCAGTCGAATAAATTTGCAAACGTTCACCTTTTTTTGCGATACACTCTACGGGTTTAACAACGCAAGTGGAACTGCCCTATGTTTACTCACAAGGAAATCAAACGACTAGATCAGGTTCTAGAACTCGCCGATGACCAAGACGCGTGCCTCACCCTCACCGAACTCGAAGGATTTCTTCATGCACTCGCTATCACGCCCGAAGTGATAGTTCCGAGCGAATGGGTGCCTTTCGTATTTGGTGGTGATATGCCTTCTTTTAACGATTTTGATGAAGCGAAGTCCGCCATGGACAACCTCATGCAGGCGTATAACACCTTCAATCAGAAGCGACATGAGGGGCGTTTAAAGTTCCCGTATGACCTAGGAGCGCTAAGGCCGGGGCAACTTGATGACGTTTCACAGTGGGCTTACGGGTTCTTGGAAGGGCTACAGCTGCGCAGACAGTATTGGATGAAGGACGAGATACCAAAATCTCCAACGCCTGAGCAGGAAGAACTTCTTAACAGCGTTGCCATTGTGCATTGTATTGCATACCCAAACGAAGCGCCAAAAATCTTTGAATATGACGGAGAGAATAAAGAGAATGTGAACAGTAATCTTTTGGCGACGCTCTACGCCCTTTTGCCAACCGCGATCGAAACGATACAAACGCACGCGGCAACCCTAGATAAACAACGGGGCGCTCTCAATTGGGAAGAACAATCACCATGGAGACGTGCGGAGAAAATCGGTCGACATGAATTATGCGCTTGCGGCAGCGGTAAGAGATCTAAACGATGCTGCGCTCGCTCAGGTCCTGTCCAACGCGTATTACATTAAGGGCTCGCGAAAAAATAACTTACGGTTTTCGCATCCCATCTTCGGGCCATCTTTGAACAATACTCAAGCGCAATATCCTCGAATTAGCCGGGCTAGTCCGCACAAAACTTGGGTTTATCTCGCCACCAAAGGCGCAAGAAACGTTTAGTGTTCGGGTCAATGTCGTGGCGATCGAAATCATGCGCTTGAACCCATGCCACATCGGTCACGTCATCGGCGGCCGCCGGGTCACCGTCGATATAGCGGGCGATAACGTCAACGATGACGTAATGAAAACGAAAGCTCTCACCCTCCTTTTCGATAACGTCGAACGCATAAATAGGCGCGCCGGCTTGGACTGAGAGACCCGTTTCTTCGCGCACTTCTCGCTCGGCCGCGTTTTGCAGCGTCTCACCAAGGTTCACTTTACCACCGGGTATTGCCCATAGTCCCTGGCTTGGTGGCGTGCCACGCTTGACAAGTAGCACTGCATTACCTCGCACAACGACAGCGCCCACTGCAACTTGTGGTCGAATAAACGCGTTTTCATTTCGCATTGTGGCGAGAATAGTAAATGAATCGTTGTTCGTACATTTCGCCGCTCCGATTTAAGTCGCCTACCTCCGAATTATAGATGATATGGTATACCTCTATAAAATGGCCGCCCTGCGAAATGAATAATTCGAACACCGCTAGGATTCGATTCGATACTTTAGCACGTAGTATTGTTGAAGCTACCGATTGAACCAACGCTGATCGTGTTGGTGTGCCATCAACGGAACACGGCTTCAACGCGTCAAATCCGTCAACTGTGATTTACAATCCAAAAAACACGATGATGAGCAAGACCACAGATCCGTAAGCAAGAATGAGCGGTATAAGCTGAGCAATTCGTGACTCATATCCGGGTAATCCTTTCATTCTAAGGCGAGAACAGGGCCGCAGCCTCTCCTCACCGTAGGTTTCCGTCCCGGCTACCGTCGAATTCTGTTGTTTGTCTCTAACCCGTGATGTTAGCAAGGTTATCTGACGTGTATCCATATGCAAGTTCTCGATCATGTTGGGTATATACACACTCACACAATAGGAGACAACGCCCGTCACGACAGTACTCTGAAACACCGAGAACATGTGAGATATTCACCTTTGGTTATCGAGGGAGTCACGCTCTAGCCCACATTTCTCACAGCAAGGCGCGAAGCTCGCGCGGAGAATTTCAAACTGCCCCCCTGCAGTCGAAGCCCTTTGCACCAGGAACAAAATTCTTCATTAAGCTACGATCTCATGATTCGACGGTATCACAGCAGAACCGCCGTTCCCGTATAACCGTCTGATATGGCATGATAAACACTCGGTCGCCGCAACTTCGCTTGGTCACGAGAGGGTATCTCCGCGACTTTGATCCAGCGCCTGCCAACGTTATGGGTATAATGAGCGGTAGCGAGGACACAAGGGCCGCGGAAATAAACAATTGTCCAAAGATTGCGCCGGATTTTGGCTCAGATTCAAGGCGCGGCAAGGGGCGCATAGTCGCTTTATGTAACCCTTGCCGCAACACAGAAGCTGGGCCAAAAGACAAGCACGATTGGATGATTATTCGGTTCCGCGGCCCTAAGCCCTATCTCGTGTTACCGGGCAACAGACAAAAAAAGAGTAATCGTTTTTGGTCTTAAAGAAGGGTTTCTTGTATGAGTTTTATCGTTATTGAAGTGGTGGTATTAGTAGTCCTTGTAGGATTGGTGGTCTTTTTCGCCTATGACGACAAAAAAAATAGAAAACTAAGAGAAGAGGAAGAACGAGAGGAAGCTCTGCGGAATCAGGAAGTGCGCGCAATAGAAAAAGCGGATGAAAGCAAACGCAATTAAGTTTCCGGCATCGGTTTCGGACATCGTCGTGGGATGCGTATTGACATCCTCTAAAAAAGCTCTTGATAACTCGAGAAAAAACGAATACGAGGCTTTAGATGTTCGTGTTGATCGGTTATTGACAATACAAAAATGAATAAATAGTGTGTACTTAAAACCGCCGCCATTTACAGCACTCGGTCTTTTTAGATGAAACACCGTGCGCGAACGTTAGTTTTGATCATTGCGTTGGCGTTAGGCTCACTTCTTGTTATCTCGCGGTTGACCAAGGAAGAACCCATACCCGTAGTGGTAGCGCCGGTCGAGCGGGGGCTTGTCGAAGCCACGGTAGCGAATACCCGCGCCGGCACGGTAAAGGCCTGTCGTCGAGCGCGCATCGCTCCGGCAACGGGCGGCCAAATTGCTCGGTTAAACGTGCGAGAAGGCGACACCGTTAAATTCAATCAAGTTCTGTTGGCATTGTGGAACGAAGACCTTGTTGCTCGCTTGCAACTCGAAGAACGGGAAGCGGCAGCGGCAAAAGCCACCGCCCAGGAGATATGTTTAATGAGCGAAGTCACCGAGCGCGAAGCGAAACGGCTCGTTGAACTCAGAAAGAGGAATTTAGTCGCAGAAGAGAATGTTGATCGCGCCGTAACCGGCGCGCAGGCCCAACACGCGCGCTGTTTAGCTGCGCGTTCCCGTATTGAAGTGAGTGGAGCGCGAGTGGACGTGGCGAAGGCGGCGTTAGACCGGACGCTACTTCGCGCACCCTTTAACGGCCGCGTGGCAGAAGTCAATGCGGAAGTGGGTGAATTCGTCACCCCCTCTCCACCAGGCATAGCTACCTTGCCAGCCGTAGATATTGTCGATACCCAATGCTTATATATCTCAGCGCCGATTGACGAAGTCGATGCGCCTGCGATCAAACCAGGCATGGAAACGCGTATTACTTTAGATGCATTCCGTGGCCAGTCCTTTGATGGGACAATACGGCGCGTAGCAACCTATGTCTTGGAGAGAGAAAAACAGGCGCGCACTGTCGATGTGGAGGCGGAGTTCGTCCGCGCGTCAGATACCGCATCGCTACTTCCTGGATACAGCGCGGATTTAGAAGTTATTGTCGATGCGCACGACAATGTCATCCGGATACCCACCCAGGCGGTATTAGAAGGGCCGCGAGTTCTCGTATTTAACCGTGACAATGATGGACTGCTGGAAGAAAGACCTATCGAACTGGGCCTATCGAACTGGCGGGTAAGCGAAATCCTATCTGGGCTTAATGTCGGAGAATGGATTGTAGTATCCGTCGACCGTGCGGACGTAAAACCAGGGGTTTATAGCAAACCTGAACAACCGCTACCGGATGCAGTTGGCGATCAATGATCCGCTTGGAGGGTATCCAGCGGATCTTCACCGTCGGTGACCAGGAAGTCCGCGCCCTGCGAGATGTGGAACTGACCATTGGCGCCGGCGAATACCTGACCATCATGGGACCGTCCGGTTCGGGCAAATCGACGCTCTTAAACATACTAGGGATTCTAGATCGCCCCACCTCAGGTCGCTACCGCTTTGACGACCTCGATGTCACATCACTAAACGATGAGGATCAGGCGCGGCTACGGCGTAGAAAAATAGGATTTGTGTTCCAGTTTTTCCATTTGGTCCCGCGGCTAACGGCTGAAGAAAACATCGAGTTACCATTAGTATTAGCCGGCGTGGCGCCTGCCGAGCGACGGCAACGGGTTACAAAGTTCGTCCGCGCCTTCGGATTAACCGAACGAGCGGCCCATCGTCCCGAAGAACTCTCAGGTGGCCAACGCCAACGCGTGGCCATCGCGCGCGCCGCCATTACGGAACCGGCCATGCTGCTCGCCGACGAGCCCACCGGCAATCTGGACCGCACCTCTGGCGGCGAGGTGATCGATATTCTGGAAGATCTTCACAGAAGGGGATTAACACTGGTGATCGTCACTCACGATCCGGAGATAGGTGACCGAGCTAAACGCCGAATCCGCATGGTCGATGGCAATGTCGACTCGGACAGGGTCATCTCCGATGAGACTTAGGGACATCGTAAGTTTTGCGCTTGGCGCGTTACGCGGTTATAGAACGCGCACCGCACTAATGTTACTGGCGATGGCTATCGGGGTCTCGGCAGTCATGATTCTTACGGCGCTAGGCGAAGGCGCACGCCGTTTTGTGGTCGGCGAATTTGCTTCTCTAGGCACCAATTTGGTGATCGTTTTACCCGGTCGATCCGAGTCGGCGGGCGGCCCCGCAGGCTTAGTGGGCGAAACGACCCGCGACTTAACGACGGATGACGCAACGGCGTTAAAACGCCATCCTGCTGTAACACGCGTTGCGCCGATTGTCGTGGGTACAGCGCCCGTCTCTTGGGGGCCACGCGAACGGGAAGTCCCCATCATCGGCTCAAGCACCGATCTATTGACCATTCGCCACTGGAAAATGGCAAAAGGCGATTTCTTACCGGCTTCCGACCTCGATAGAGCAACGCCGGTTTGCGTAGTCGGCGCAAAAGTATCTAAAGAGCTTTTCGGCACGGAGCCGGCGCTTGGCCAATGGCTTCGTATTGGCGATCGCCGATTCCGCGTAGTCGGTCTTCTTGCCACGGAAGGCCGATCCATAGGGGTCGACGTCGAAGAGCTTGTTATCGTGCCTGTCGCCTCAGCGCAAGCGCTTATGAATACGGAATCATTATTTCGTATACTCGTTGAGGTATCAACCAGCGAGGCCATTCCAAAAGTTAAGGCACACATCTTAGCGACTATTCGTGACCGTCACCAAGGGGAAGAGGATATCACCGTGGTGACTCAGGATGCTGTCCTTGAAACGTTCGATCGTATTTTTCAGGCATTAACCTATACGGTTGCAGGTATTGCCGCGATTAGCCTGGCAGTAGCCGGCATTTTGATTATGAACGTCATGCTTGTTTCTGTATCACAACGAACCGCCGAGGTAGGCTTACTGAAAGCCCTTGGCACCCCGTCTAAGGTCATTCAGGGTTTATTCTTGACCGAAGCCGCTCTGTTATCGCTATTTGGCGCCTCACTGGGATTGATCATTGGTGAATTCGGTAGCTGGGCCCTTGCGCGAATCTACCCCCTTCTGCCCGCTGCCGCGCCGTGGTGGGCGGTTGCAGCTTCGTTAGGCGTGGCATTATTGACGGGCGTGTTGTTTGGCGTCATGCCGGCGCGTCGAGCCGCAAAGTTGGACCCCGTGCAGGCTCTGTTGCGGCGTTAACCATGCGCTTTCGCGATTTTTTACGCTTGACGGTGAGCGCGATTGCTAGTCAACGCATGCGTAGTGCGCTTACGGCCCTCGGTATTGCAGTGGGTATTGCAGCAGTTGTATTACTGACATCCATAGGCGAAGGTATTCACCGTTTCGCCCTTGCTGAGTTTACCCAATTCGGCACCAACCTCATTACCGTAAATCCGGGTCGGATTACGACACACGGCACCCCCCTGGGGATTTTTGGCACGGTTCGCCCCTTGTCATTGGAAGACGCCGCGTCTTTACGACAAATCTCCTACGTCGAGGCCGTTGTCCCCGCCGTGCAAGGCAATGCCGAGGTCGAGCTGGGCAGTAAGAGACGTCGAACGACGGTATTCGGTGTCGGACCTTCCATGCCTGACGTTTTTAGCATGAAAGTCGCCTCGGGTCGTTTCTTACCCCATGACGATGCCGAAGCGCCCCGCGCCCTTGCGGTGTTAGGGTATACGCTTCGCCGAGAGCTATTTGCCAACCGCAATCCCCTTGGCGAACGAATTCGCATTGGCGGAGATCGTTACGTTGTCATCGGCACAATGGAATCCAAGGGCCAAATTCTCGGTTTTGATCTAGATGATTCCGTATACGTGCCAGCAACCAAAGCCCTGGAGATGTTTAATCGTGAGGGTTTAATGGAGATCGACGTTTTATACCGGGAGGCGGCGCCCGTTGAGGCCGTCGTCGCCGGCATCCGCCGTGTGCTCACCAATCGCCATGGCGATGAGGACTTTACTATTACCACACAGCAACAGATGTTGGACGTATTGGATTCCGTGCTCGACGTATTGACGTTCGCTGTCGGTGCGTTAGGCGGGATTTCCTTGGTGGTAGGCGGTGTTGGCATATTAACCATCATGACCATAGCCGTCACCGAGCGAACGGCGGAGATTGGGTTGTTACGCGCGCTGGGCGCGAAGCGGACCCAAATTATCGGTCTATTCTTAGGCGAGGCCGCGGTATTAGCGGCAATCGGTGGCTTCTTTGGATTGGTTTTGGGCTTCGGCGGCGCGCAGCTCCTTCATTTGTTTTTACCCGCATTACCGGTCCACACCCCCGTGAGCTATGTGATTATGGCCGAGTCAATCGCGATCGTCATTGGTTTGCTCGCCGGGGCGCTGCCGGCGCAACGCGCCGCAGGGCTAGATCCGGTCGAGGCGCTCAGAGCCGAGTGATATTCGCCGCGGGATTTCTTCAAAGGGGGTGATATACCCAAAGCGTTTGAGATTTATGTGTTCAGAGTGCGACTATTTTTGTTTCTGGCAAGGCGGGACGACGAAGCATGGCAGGCCTCATGTAAGGAAGAGCAACGCTGCCAGGGATAAAAGGAGGTGTGCTATGAATGCCGAAATTTCAAACGCTTTGGGTATATACCCGTGGCGTTTGAGATTTAGGTGTCAATAGCACGCCCTCTTCATTCCATGGCTGCGTTGAAACTCCTCGCAATAGTCCGGCTATTACTCGTCATTTCGCCTTGCCACGAAA
>CALZJI010000119.1 GCA_945787615.1 uncultured Chromatiaceae bacterium
AACGATCGATTTTGACCGTATGGATTGGGAAGCTTTTTAAGTGACCGAACGACGAGTAACCGGTCCCGAAGTCATCGATTGCAAGCTTCACACCCGCCGACCTCAACTCATGGATGAGTTCTGCCGCTTTCCCCGTGTTCTTCATTACGATGTCCTCGGTCAACTCTAAATCGAGGAACTCCGCGGCAAGACCCGACTCCGCTAACACCGTTCTAATACCCTCGGCTAATCCCGAATGGTGAAACTGACGGTCCGATATATTCACCGCGACGCGTAAATCGCTAAACCCTGCTTCATGCCACACTTTTGCTTGCTGGCACGCTGTGCTAAGCACCCATTCCCCGATGGGAATTATCAAACCCGATTCCTCGGCTACCGGCAGAAACTCCGTCGGGGACATTAAGCCCATCCCCGAGTTTTGCCAACGTAGTAGTGCTTCGGCGCCGACAATACGCCCGGTTGTAAGGTTAACTTGTGGTTGATACAAAAGATAAAGCTCATGACGTTCTAGGGCGCGGCGCAACGCGTTCTCTATGCCCAGCCGATCGGAGGCGCGGACTTCCAGGGAGCGTGAATAAAAATGAAATCCATTCTTACCCAAGTCTTTGGCCCGGTACATGGCGGTGTCGGCGTTCTTTAGTAGTACCTTGGGATCGGTGCCGTCTTCTGAGTTAAGGCTAATACCGATACTCACTGTGACAAACAGCTCATGGCCGTCCAACACGAAAGGTTCGGCAACACTTTCGATTATTTTGTTAGCGATCGCCGCGGCATCGCCCGATTTGGCCATATCATTTAGCAAAATCACGAACTCGTCACCACCTAAACGCGCTACAGTGTCACCATTTCGAACACAGCTGAGAAAACGTTGTGCCACATTCTTTAACAGATGATCCCCGACGTTGTGACCCAAGCTGTCGTTGATGATCTTGAATCGGTCAAGATCGCAGAACATCACTGCAATACGTCGTTCATGCCACGGCGCGCGGGAAAGTGCTTGCGTTAGTCGATCCACGAACAACACGCGGTTCGGTAGATCGGTGAGCGCGTCATAGTTGGCGAGATAGTTGAGACGGTCCGCCGCTTTCTTGCGTTCGGTGATGTCTCTAAAATATACAGATATACCATCTTGACCCGGATAAACCTGCGTTTCCAGCCATTTTCCTATTAGTTCGTATTCCCCATCGCACGATACGGGCTGCTTGCTGGTCATCGCCGTCGTTAAGGATTCACGAAACCAGGGAGCTAGGTTTGGCAAGCGTTCCCAGATGTTTCCATCAAGGAGCGTCTGCCGCTCTGCTTGTAACAGGCGTTCGGCTTGTTGGTTGAGATAGGTAAAACGCCAGTCGCCGTCTAACGCAAAGAATGCGTCACTAATACTCTCCAAAATATCAATAATCTTCTTATTAGATCTCTGTAGCGCTTCCTGCGCGCGTTTCCGTTCCTGTTCGGCACCATGAAGACGCAGAGCGTTGCGCAAACTGTGTTCCAAGAGTTCGGTCGAGAGCTGGCCTTTGGGTAAATAATCGGCAGCGCCGGCGCGCATGAGTTCGACGGCTAGGCGCTCGTCACCGTGCCCCGTCAGCATAATCACGGGCGTATCGATACTTTCACCTCTTATGTCGGTTAATACTGATAGTCCGTCACTATCGGGTAATAGGTAATCAAGAAAGATGCAGTTGAAATTCTCTTCTCGGACCCGCTCCAAGGCCTCCCGACCGCACGTCGCTTCGACCATGGTGATACCGGATCCCACCGATTTCAATTGGCGGCGGACACTCATGCGATCCACGTCGTCGTCGTCGACGATGAGAATGTGTAAGGGTTCTGTCATTATAGTGCTAGGGCAATTCGATGAGGTTCCAATAAACTTCTAGCGCCGTCACCGCCTCGATGAATTTTTGCGGGTCGACGGGTTTGAGAATGTATCCGGCGACGTTAAAGTCATACGCCGCGACCTTATCGCGTTCCTCGTTGGACGTGGTCAGCACAACCACGCTAGCGGCTTTTAATTCGGGATCTGCGCGTAGCTCTTTGAGAAATTCTATGCCGTTCATCCGCGGCATATTGATATCCAGAAGAATTATCTTCGGCGTCGGTGTGATGGGTTCAACGCCTTCGCCACGTAACATTCGAAGCGCCTCGATACCGTTCCCCGCGACATGGAGGGGGTTATTAATATTGACCTTTTTAAAGGCGCGTTTGACGTTCATCGCATCCACGTCGTCATCCTCGACTAAAAGGATAGAAATACTCGAGTCTTTCATGCCGCTTGCCGCTCCGTTAACTGTTTAAGCCAAGTAAATTTGAACGTCGTACCGTTTTCTCCGTCCGACTCGACGACGATTCGACCCCCACACTCCTCAACGATCTTCTTCACTAAGGTCAGGCCGACGCCAGTGCTTTCCACCTTGTCGCGCGCCTCTAGCGTTTGAAAGATGCCGAATACCTTTTCATGAAACTCAGGAGCGATCCCCGGACCGTTATCTTTGACGGCAAATTCGTAGCTATCGCCACCATCGCTCACCGATATATCAACGTGCCCGTCCTCTCTGCCGCAGTACTTTATGGCATTACTAACGAGGTTGGCGAATACTTGACTCAAGTGCACTCGCGGCGCCGACAAATGTGGCATGTTATCTCCGATATCTATGACACAGCCTTCAGGTACCGGCATTGAATCAACCACCTCGTCGAGTAATTCCCGCACGTCGAACTCGTTCGTATCAATCGCGACTCGTCCGATGCGTGAGTACTCGAGTACGCCATTTATGAGGCTATCCATACGGTTCACGCGGCCACGCAGGAGATCGAGTTGTTTGCGGATATCGTCATCAATCTTGCCCTCCAGATCTTCCTCTATCCACTCAGCCAAATTCGAAATAGCGCGAAGCGGCGCTTTCAAATCGTGCGAAACCACGTAGGCGAACTGGTCGAGTTCCTTGTTGGTCCGCGCGAGCTCTTCGTTTTTCGTTGCAATGGCTTGTTGAGATCGCAGCCGCTCTGAGATATCTTGCGCGATGTAGACCGTACCTGTTGGCGCGTTTTCAATGTCACTTAATGTGGCCATCGAGACCTCTACAGGTAGAGAGCCTCCGTCTTTGCGTTGAAAACGCGTCTCGGCGCGAGCAGAGTTTGCGGCGTCGGGCGAAGCTGGAGTGAGCACTTCCGCAAGAGAACCGCCACCTATGATTCGACCAACTGTAGTACCGATGAGCTCCCCGGCGTCGTAGCCAAGCATCGCTTCCGCGCTTTTATTGAGCTCTGTAATGTTGCCATTTGCGTCACAGACAATCAGCGCATCGGCGATTGACTTGAGAATATTTTCAACATAGTCTCGCGAAACCGTGGTGCTGCTTAACTCTCGACTCATCCGGTTAAAGGCCCCGGCCAATACGCCTAGTTCGTCTTTCGAGTCGATATTAACCTGCGTTGCTAAATTTCCGTTGCCGATTGCGGTCGCAGCATGTTCCAACGCTTGAATTGGCTTAGACAAACTGCGAGCCATGGCGCTTCGCAATATAAACGCCACTATAAACCCGCCTAATGCCACGCCCAGGGTAATCGCAATGGCTTGATCAACCTGATCCACGACTTCATTCTTCACTTCCTGGACTTCTTCGTTTTCTAGTTTCAACGCCCGTTCAATGGCTACCAGGAATACCTGCTCGGTATTCTCGAAGCGTTCCTTAGCTTCTAGGATCTCCTCACCGGACTCTCCCGCTTCTTTAAGCGCGATCAGTATCGAACTGCCTTTTCCTAGAAGGGCGGCCGCATTAACGACCTCCTCCTCGATATTTTGCTCTTCATGAACATGCGTCGCCACCATGTCGACGTAGCGATCCAGAGATTGATTTAAAGGCTCTATGGCGTTTTCCCGTAATTCGAGTTCGGCTTCGTCTTGTGAGTCCCCGGCGCCAGATGCCGCTTCTTGCTCTGACTTTAGAAAAATGTACTCCATGGTCGACGTCACGATACGCAGACCGTAGAAGCGAACATCCTCGAGCGCGGCGACCGTTGGGTATGAGTTGTCTGCCAGTTCCATGAGGCTTTCTTTAGTGTCCAGAGCCGCCCTTAATCCCACAGACCCTACGACAATGACGAGACAGGCAACCACGGAAAATGACAACGTGAGCTTTGGTCCTATTCTCATTTAATATTCCTCTCAACAAACCTTTAGAACTCGTTATACGGTGGACGCTGCTGATCAGTGTATGCCGACCCGAGAACTCATGCCTCTCTCCGCACGCACCAAATAAATCCCCACATTCTTCGAACGTTAGCGGCAACGATCTAACATTTTTTAGGAGATAGGTTAGGGAATTTCGTGGCCTTTCGCCGCCTGAACCCAGATCGCGTGATTGGTTTCCAAGCCAGCGACACTCAGGGCGCGCGAGACGGGTGGTGTAGAGTGCCCCCGCGTTCTGGCGTAGAGACGTGGCGCCGTAAGGACTTAGAAATATACGAATTATTCACCGGATAGCGGGGTTCCCAATCACGAATTGGTCCGCGCGGAAGTAGGGGGTTGCCATAGTCGAAGGTGATTGGGCGACATGTGGGTCGTTGTCATCGTACGTTCCATTGACTGGTGGCACGTGACTGTCGAAAAATTTAACGGTTGTCGCCTAGCCATTGGGTCATGGCCCGTAATGAGCTGAAACTAATGAAGTTATGGCTTTAGCACAAATCTTGCTTCGGAGTATGTCATGGACGGTACCGGGCTAGCCAGATTTGGTACGCAGTACGAGTTTAGACGCGATAGCGTAGTTGTCACGAGGAGGTAAAATGCCGAGATTGATCGCCATGACCGTTTTGATTCTTCTGGCCGTTTTGCTAATCGAAACACCGCGGGCGGCGTCGACCGGATTAATCTCTACGCAACGTTTTGTTTTTGCAGCCGATGTGGAACGAAATTGGCATTATCGAGGTGCCGACGCCTCGCCGTCTATGATAGTTTCATATACAGAAAAGGGATTACATCACCGGCATGTGTATCTTTGTGAGAATGTCTTTTTCCGCCACTTCATCGGGAAGGTTGCCATAGATTTCATACATCGGTATCGATTTAGACGGCTTTTTTTTGCTTGCGCGTAGCAATCCATGGGCGGTGGACCACCCATTGCCTAAATGCCGATAAGGTCCAAGGTGGTCAACGCGCAACGCTCTATGTTCTTCAATATGACCTGATTCCAGGTCGTTGATATTCTGTACGCCCGGTTTAGTTTCGTAACCAAAGCCGGAAGTGTATTCGCAGCGTTGTCTTGTCATGTCGTATTGATGATAAAACGAAACGGCCAGATCCGGCTTAGGAATGTCTCCTTTCTCAATTAGCGCATTTAAGTCGGTAAAATCCTCTACCATCGTCGGGCCGACATCAGTTAGATGGCAAGAGCGGCGTTTACCCATATAGTAAAAACCATCGCACGTCTCCTCGCCAATTACGTTCACTTTTGATGGAACTTCACCGGTTTCCGTGAACTCTTTCAGCATAGCCAAACCGCGATCGTAATCACTGCCCACAAGCGCGGTCATCATCTTGCGCATAAAAAATAAGAAGATCGGTAGCGAGCCCCACATATACCAGCTAACCTTGGTGTCTCCACCCTCCGCAACGAGTTCGAAGACCACCTTGCTGTGACTTTTCCATGGTTTGAGAAAAATAAGTTTGTATTCAAGTCGCTTCGGTGATTCAGACGAGGTAAGCTCCATTTCACCGGCGCCGATGCGCGCACCATCCCAACTTTGAGTGTGGCCCACTTGGCCTGGCTCGCCATTAATATTGACCGGACACTCGGGTTCCTGGCATAACCAAGGCGACCATGATCGCCAGGTATTGAAATCCGAAATGACGGCGAATATTTCGTCGATTGGTTTCGAGATAGTGATCGAGCGTTCTATTGTTAACGGTAATGTGAACATGATATATCCCTCATCCCTTGGCTATGTGCGCTAACAGAGCACATTTTTTTCCTTCGAATCGTGGAACTTATTGCGCTGCATTGGCGAGAATCGTAGGAACTGTTAACGATCTTCTCGTTTTAAGCCGAGTTTATCCCAAATCAGGCCAAGCGGCAAAATCAAGGTAAGTGCATGAAAAAAATACCGGACGAGGCAGATTCGCAGTATGATCTTTAAACCTGCTTTGTTGCAGATTAAGGGCCGCGGAAAATAATAATTATCCAAAGTTGCGCCGGATTTTTGCTCAGATTCAAGGCGCGGCAAGTGGCGCATATTGAAATATGTAACACTTGCCGTAACGCAGAAGCTGAGTGAAAAGACAAGCAAGGTTGGATAATTATTTTCTTCCGTGGCCCTTAG
>CALZJI010000120.1 GCA_945787615.1 uncultured Chromatiaceae bacterium
GGGACGCGGAGATAGGCCCAATGGCGCGGACCTCAACATTGATCGTTCGTTTGATCATTGGCATGGGCGGCGTTCTCATTCTTTCGTTATTGTTCGTTAAGACCCAAACCGTCCCCCCCGAAAAGCACACGCAGATCGTCGACAGATTACGCCAGTTGCAGCAACTGGATGCAACGCTAAATGAGGATTTTTTGAAGGTGCGTTATGATCTCCTCCTCCATTACGACCCAATAGTGGATACCTTGAAAAACATCGGAAATGTGCGCGACGGTTTGCGCGAACAATTGGAGACGGAATACGTTGCCGAACAGCAGCAAATCTTACGACAGTTTAACGACTTGACGAGCGTACTTAAGCAGAAAGAGGAGGCGCTTGAACAATTCAAATCCCAGGCGGCTATTTTTAAGAACTCCCAGAGGTATTTTCCCAGCGTCGCAATGCAAGTGATCGCGGACGTCGGGGAGCAACAAGATGGCGAACTGCTAACAGAATACCTTCGTGCGCTGTTAGACCTAACGTTAATGTATAGCGTAAACGAGGATGAGGAACTGCGGCGTAACATTCAAGCGTATGTTGATGCGCTCCGAAGTCTACGTGGGCTTTATAGCGAAGCGATTATAGATGAAATCGATAACCTGATTGCCCACGTTGGTGTGATTCTCAATTACAAATCAAGAGTCGACGCCTCAGTAAGGCAGCTGGTTTCTCTGCCTAGCAGTCAGAAACTGGAAGAGCTTTACGGTGATTACAGCGTGGCTTATGAAAAAGCGCTTAAGCGCGTAAACAACTATCGCCTCGCGCTATACGTATTCTCGGTCTTAATGTTGGGATACATTGGTTACATTCTCCTTAGGCTGAATCGTACGGCTCACGCGCTAACCCAAACGGTTGTAGAAAGGGAGCAGGCAGCCGATGAACTTCGTCAATATAAAGACCACTTGGAGGACTTGGTTGAGGAACGTACCCAAGAATTGGGTCAGGCCCGTGATGAAGCGCTTCATGCGACCCAGGCCAAGTCAGAATTTTTGGCCAATATGAGCCACGAGCTACGCACCCCGTTAAATTCAATCATTGGTTTTACCGGGATTCTCAAAGAAGGACTGCCGGGGCCGGTTAACGATGAGCAGAAAAAACAGCTTAGTATGGTATACGCAAGTGCACAACATCTGTTAGAGCTAATAAACGACGTCCTGGATCTTTCCAAAGTTGAAGCGGGGAAAGTTGAAGCGACTAATGAGGCCTTTGATGTGTACGTGCTACTCGATGAGTTGCAAAAATTAATGGCGCCGCAAGCGCAGGAGAAGGGGCTTGAGTTAAGACTTGCGTGTGCCCAAGCTCTTCCCACGTTATACACCGACCGCGGTAAGTTGCGCCAGGTGTTGATAAATCTTGTTGGGAACGCGGTAAAATTTACGGCATCGGGCAGTGTAACGTTGCGTTGTTGGATCGAAGGAGAAGATGCGTTATTTGAAATCGAAGACACGGGTATCGGAATTGATCGCTCGCATCTTGAGCACGTATTTGAAGCGTTTGAACAAGTTGATAAAGGTGCGGAGAGACGATATGACGGAACCGGTCTGGGGCTTGCGATAAGTAAGCGATTCATAGAGCTTTTAGGAGGCACGATTGACGCTCGGAGCGTTGTAGGTCAGGGCAGCGTTTTTCGAGTCATGTTACCTGACGTTTTGTTCGAACCAGAATCCAAACCCGAAAGTACATCATTACATTCACATGCGTTAGTCGAAACGAAAGCAAGAGAATCGACTCCCGGTTCGTTCCAAGTACGGGAAGTGGTGGCGCGCTCGGGCGAAAGCGTAGTAGCAGGGCCGACTATTCTTGTCGTAGATGATGACGAAAAGGCGTTGGAGTTAATGAGCTTTTATCTCAACGACAACGGCTACCGCACCCTTCTGGCGACGGAGAGTCAAGAAGCGCGATCGCTTGCGCGACATTATCAACCCTTTGCCATTATCCTAGACGTCTTTATGCCAGGGCAAGACGGTTGGACCACGCTCGCGGCACTTAAGCATGATCCCGATACACGTAATATACCCGTAATAATCGCGTCTGTGCTCGACGAACACGATATGGGCATGTCGTTAGGGGCCGTAGACTATTTAACTAAGCCCGTTGACGGCGATCATTTGTTAACCTGTTTGGATAACTTAGCGTTGCCCATACGTGGACAGAACATCCTTGTCATCGAAGATACACCCGCGGATGCCCAGTTGTTGCGCAGTCTGTTGGAAGACAGCGGTTACCATGTACGTCTTGCGAAAGACGGTTTTGAAGGAATTCAGGCAGTAAGAGAAGAACCGCCCGACCTCATTCTGCTTGACCTCATTATGTCGGGCATGAGTGGTTTCGAGCTGATTCACGAATTAAAAGTGAATCCCACCACCGATACGATTCCCGTTATAATCGTAAGTGGTAAATCGCTCACGCGAGCGGAATCGGAGTTTCTACGGAACAACACTCAGGGTATGTTGGTGAAAGGTCAGTTCGATCGCGATAGGATGCTTGGTGAGCTATCCAGAACACTTAAGCAATTGTCGGCGACAAAGAAGCAATCTTATGAGAATACTTATCGTCGACGACAAGGCTGAAAATCGTTACCTGCTGCGTACCTTGTTAACAAGTACGGGTCACGAGGTTGTGGAAGCGAATGACGGGAATGAAGCGCTGATAAGCGCCCGGGAAATACCGCCGGATTTGGTGATTTCCGATATTCTGATGCCCGTAATGGACGGTTTTAGCTTGTGCCGCGCCTGGAAAAATGACGCTGATTTAAAGTCGGTTCCTTTTGTTTTTTATACCGCGGCTTATACGGATCCCAAAGATCGCGCTTTTGCGTTGAGCCTAGGCGCCGACCGCTTCTTCGTCAAACCGCTTGAGCCTCACGTGTTTCTGGAGAAAATCCAAGACGTTCTATCCACGAAAATAAAGGCGCGGCAGGTTGCAACGGCGTCCGAAGGGAAAGAAGAGACCACCTATTTCAAACAATACAATGAACGGCTCATCGCGCAACTTGAACACAAGCTCGAGCAGCTTGAATTGACCAACGTGCAGCTTACAAAAGAAATCGAAGAGCGAAAACGTGCCGAAAAAATGATTCGTTACCTCGCTTATAACGATCGTTTGACCGATTTACCCAACCGCATCTCATTTCACGATCGTCTGCAAAACGAAATGCGTACGGTGCGTAAAGAACGGGGGGGTATCGGGGTGTTGCTCATGGACCTGGATCGATTTCGTGAGGTCAATGATACGTTGGGGCACAAGAACGGTGATTGCGTGCTTGTTGAAGTGAGTAAACGCCTTAAGAGAATGTTTTCCAACGTTCAGTGGATTGCACGCCTCGGCGGTGACGAATTTGCGGTCTTAGTGCCTAATGTTGTATCCGTTAGTGACATGCACAGTTTGGCAAGTTCGATTCGAACTGCGTTAGAAACACCATTTGAAGTAGAAGGATTGCACATCGATATCGGTGCAAGCATTGGGATTGCGACCTATCCCCATAACGGCCAGGACGCGGTGACGCTAATGCGGCGGGCGGAAGTCGCAATGTACCGCGCAAAGAGAACGAAAAATGGTATCGTTAGTTACGATCCGGCATTTGACCATTACAGTCCGCGCCGATTGGCGCTCATGGGAGAACTCCGCAAAGGAATAAAGCAGGATCAACTTCTTTTACATTATCAGCCTAAAGTCAATCTCTCATCAGCTTCCATTGTGAGTGTCGAAGCGTTAGTCAGATGGCGGCATCCGACGCTGGGTGAACTGATGCCCGATGACTTTGTGCCCATGGCGGAACATACCGGACTCATTTCGCCCATGACGGAGTGGGTGCTTTCCGCGGCGGTGGCGCAGTGTTTGAAATGGAAAAAATTAGGGCTAAATATTAGCGTTGCGGTCAACTTATCCGTGCGTAACCTGCTGGATGCGCACCTACCAAAAAAAGTTGGCCGTCTTTTGGAATTACACCACGTGCCACCCGGTCTGTTAACGTTAGAGGTGACAGAAAGCGCCATTATGGGAGACCCGGACAAGGCGTTAAGCAGTATAAAGCAGTTAAAAGAAATGGGTGTACACCTTTCGATCGATGATTTTGGCACCGGTTACTCGTCGTTGTCTTATCTCAAAGCGTTACCGGTTACCGAACTTAAGATCGACCAGTCATTCGTAAAAGGAATGGGTAGCGATCGAAGTGATGCGATTATCGTTCAATCGACCATCGATCTGGGTCATAATTTGGGTCTTAAAGTGACCGCTGAAGGCGTAGAGAATCGACAAAGTTGGCAATATTTACGTACGTTCGGATGTGATGTGGCGCAAGGCTATTACATGAGTCGTCCTCTAACGGCGCAGCAACTGATGAGTTGGGTTCGTGAGTCCGAGTGGGGACTACAGCCAATGCATTGATACGCTGGGTCGGCTAGGAGCGCTGATTGATTATCGTACGATTCGGTGAGCAAGGACTATATGAATGCCAAACGGATTTTGATTACGGACGACAACGCACAAAATCTCTATCTCGCGCGTTTCCTGTTGGAACAACGCGGGCATCGGATTTTTGAAGCAACGACCGGAGAGCAGGCGTTGAGTTTGATCGATAGGGAACACCCAGACCTCGTACTCATGGACATTCAGATGCCTGGCATGGACGGCTTAGAGGCGACCAGAAGAATTAAAAAAAAGCGCGATGCGCCTCCAGTTATCGCGATTTCAGCAAAGGCGATGCGGGGCGATCGAGAGTCCATTCTTAACGCAGGATGTGACGGTTACATCGCAAAGCCCATTGATCCAGGTCACTTCGCGGACAACGTGGAGGCGTTTTTCTCGGATAACGGCTAGCGCTTATTAGAGCGTTCGCGAGCGAATGAGCGTCAAACGGGTTAGGATGTTTAGCGCGCCCTACGTTCACCCATTCTGTTTCCCGCTGCGCGTTTCCTCTTTTTCGATTTTGTCAATTGACCAATTTGTCATATCGATGTCCATGTGCGACAGGCCTAGCCGGCGCGCAAAGCGGGCGGCAGCGTCAACGGTTTTAAAATATCGAACGTGACCCCGTTTCGCGGCGAGTACGCGGCTAACGGCACCGTATTTGGCGACTATCACGAAACCTTCCGGTTCAGTAGTTAGCGTCACGCGGCGCACAGCTCCCGCAACACACAGTTCCTTTAAAACCTTGGGTGAGATCGGCTCTTCCATTACAACTGCTCCCTTGTTCTCTATACTACGCCCCTAAATTCGAATAAAGTGTATCCAAAATAGACAATTTGGGGTGCATAAATTATCATAATGGTCTTGTTACTTCTACATTTTATTCTGCAGTGCTTTCTTCGACGCGCATCGGCAGCGTTAAGTAATTAAAAATAAGGGTGATTTTGGAGGGTGTATGCGGCGATTTAACTCTTTGTTTTATATATTAATGTTATCCGTGAGCTTTGTGGGCTGCGCCCACCAACCACGCTCTATTGACCACACGACTTCGGACGCGGCGGCGTCGGAATTAGGTCACCAGGAGACGACAGGAAAATCCCATGAGAGCGTGGACCCAAGCGAACTTTACAATAAGGGACTAGCGGCCTATAAAAACGAAGATTACGAAGAAGCGTTGCGCTGGTTTGAGTTGAGTGCGGGGTATCGCCACGTCGAAGCGCAGTTGATGCTGGGAAGCATGTACAACGACGGGCTGGGGGTAACAAGAGATGATGCGCAGGCATTAGACTTCTATCTGGCCGCGGCGGAATTGGGCGACGCCCGTGCGCAAAGTAACTTGGCCGACCTATACGAGAATGGCCAATTGGGTACACAAGACTACGCTAAAGCTGTTTTTTGGTATCGAAAGGCCGCGGAGCAAGGCGACGCTGTTGCCCAAGATAACCTTGGATTCATGTACGCCCACGGTCGCGGCGTATCAGAGGATTTTGAGGAAGCAGCACGCTGGTTTCGTCTGGCGGCGGACCAAGGTTACGCCGAGGCGCAGAACAACTTGGGCGTCGCCTACGCGCGAGGCCGCGGTGTGTCTTTCGACAACGAAAAAGCGATGCATTGGTATCGTTTAGCGGCAGAGCAAGGCTATCAACGCGCGCAATACAACCTAGGTTTAGCCTATGACTATGG
The DNA here is from genome assembly GCA_945787615.1 of uncultured Chromatiaceae bacterium. Lineage (GTDB taxonomy): Bacteria > Pseudomonadota > Gammaproteobacteria > JAADHS01 > JAADHS01 > CALZJI01. The sequence continues at coordinate 6,127 of CALZJI010000120.1, forward strand.
CCGCGGCGTCGAGCACGACGCGACCGAAGCGGCCAAGTGGTATCGTAAAGCCGCAATCCATGGTCACCCAGGAGCACAAAACAATCTTGGCTATATGTATGCGACCGGCGAGGGCGTGGAGAAAAATAATGTGCTCGCCATTTACTGGTACCAAAAAGCGGCGGATCAGGGGCATCCTGATGCACAAAATAACCTGCTTGTTATGGAAGCTGCTGGTGGTTATGAGTAAACGGCGTAGGGCGAATTTTATGCACCACAAAAACCCGTTCGCAAACCCGTGTGGTCAAAAAACTCATCGCTATCGGTATTTCAACACCTTAACATCTATTGTGCCTGTCACTATGGCTTTGTGTCTCGAATGAGGCATACAATTGACTGGCTAATTCTATTGATGGTGGAGGATTTTATGGATTGGGCGCGTATTCTGGCCTACATTACCGGAACCGTGGATCAGGAACTTCTTTTGCGTAATGAGTATCTTGCTGCCGAGAACCGGATCCTAAAGGCTCAGCTCAATACCCCGTTGCGGCTCACTGACGCGGAGCGGGTGACACTCGCGGAAATCGCGCATCGCCTTGGACGCAAAGCGCTTGAGGATGTGGCCAATGCCGCGAAACCCGATACCATCATGGGCTGGTACCGGAGGCTGGTCGCACGTAAGTTCGATGGTTCTAAGTCGCGCCGCTATCCGGGCCGCCCTAGAATTGATAAAGAAATCGAACAATGGGTCGTGCGGTTGGCCAAAGAGAATTCGGATTGGGGCTACGACCGTATCGTGGGCGCTATGGCGAATCTCGGCTACACGCTATCTGATCAAACGGTGGGCAATATTCTACAACGCCTCGGTATCCTACCCGCGCCAGAGCGTAAGCGTACGACAACGTGGACAGAGTTCATCCGTGTGCATAGGTCTGTCCTTGCGGGCACAGACTTTTTCTCAGTGGAGGTTTTGACGCTGCGCGGGTTGGTGACTTACTACGTGCTGTTCTTTATCCATCTCGAGAGCCGTCGCGTTGAGATCGCTGGCATCACGCCCCATCCCAATGAAGCGTGGATGAAGCAAATTGCTAGGAATGTCACCATGGACGAATGGGGTTTCCTCGATCATTGCAGCTACCTCATCCATGACCGCGATACGAAAGTCACGGATTCGTTTCGCGCGATCATCAAATCGAGTGATGTCGAGCCACTCAAGCTTCCAGCCAAGAGTCCGAATTTGAACGCTTATGCCGAGCGCTGGGTAAAATCGGTCAAGGACGAATGCTTATCGAAGCTGATTCTGTTTGGCGAA
>CALZJI010000121.1 GCA_945787615.1 uncultured Chromatiaceae bacterium
CGGGAAGTGCTCGTGATGAAACGCACAAATGCGCTTTCGAAACTGAGAACGACGTCACACTTTGGACGCTGGGAGCGGTGTGTAAAATGGCAATCAAGTATCTCTCGACATTCGTCGCGAGCGCGGCCTATTCTTCTATTCTTTGTTTGTGAGGGGCGCAGCGCGTTTCGGCCTCCTTTGCAGGATTAGTGGTGTTTCAAAAGTTATTTACTCATTTGAACCTCTAGGCCAAATTAAATGCCTGTTTTAGAGCCAATCTTCTTCAAGGGGTGATCCAGCATCGGCGAAATAAAAAAGCGGCTAAGCGGATCTTTAGAAAACTGTTGAAAGGTTTACGTTATTCCCCACGTGCAATGGTGACGGACAAGCTCAAAAGCTATGGTGCAGCGACGCGTGAAATCATGCCAGGCGTCGAACACCTTCACAATAAAGGTTTGAATAATCGTGCTGAGGTGTCCCACAAACCCATCCGACAACGAGAACGTCAGATCCGACGGTTCAAATCGACTGGCCACGCGCATCGTTTTCCTTCAGCGCACGGCCCGATTAACAATTTGTTTCGCGTGAGTCGGCACCTCTTGAAAGCCGCTCACTACCGACTGTTCCGCGATCTCGCATTTTCGACGTGGAGAGAGGTAACTTGCGCGTTGAATTTGGCGTAACGGTGTCATACGCATACTTTCAGGAGTTGTTTCGCTTTGAGTACGTTAAGTTGACAAAACCTTCGTGGAGACTCCCTTTAAAATTAGTTCGAAAAAACAAGGCGGCGTAACGTTGGCGTCGTGAACCAAGCAATGCTAAGGCGCGAAATCGCAGCGTCGACGCGTGGTACGAACGTCGATATTTTGCGAACTCTAGAAACGTAATGTAACGATAGACCGTGACGACTCGATTTGAAAGCCCTGTTTACGATACGAGCTATTGCACTGTACGCATTGAAAGATCGGTACATTGAGTAGACGTTTACCTTTTATCGATGCCTACGCTGCTAGAAATTAGGGTATACGACACAAAACCCAATCATTATGACGAAACTGTTGAAGTGAGGCGCCAAGCGCCATTGCAGGACGGTGGGAAGCTATATTGTAAAATTAAAGTACCTCCGGCAAAGCCGGAGGTTTATTGGGTGACGCCCTCGAAGGGCTATTTATTGCGCCTGGGGCGCTACATTCCAAGCGTCAGCTGATCTCGAAACTCATCATTATTTCTCTGCTCTCGGATATATACCCGTGGCGTTTGAGATTTAGGTGTCAATAGCACGCCCTCTTCATTCCATGTCTGCGTTGAAACTCCTCGCAATAGTCCGGCTATTACTCGTCATTTCGCCTTGCCACGAAA
>CALZJI010000122.1 GCA_945787615.1 uncultured Chromatiaceae bacterium
AATACGAAGTATGTGAACTCTTTGGCGCTGGTGAACACGTGACGCCTCTCGCGTTTCCGTCAAGTCGTATTGCTGTATCTGACTTACTTCCTTAACGCTCGACAGCGTCGATGAACGTCATCTCAAACGGATCCTTAAGAGTTATTCTTTCTATTATTATCGTTAGCGAACGCATCGTGCCTTGGTAATAGATAGCCGTGTACACATCGCTCCGGCGTTTGCCGAGGACGCCCTGAATAACGGCCGCAATGTTGGCGACGAATAGCCGTAAACCCGAAAATTCAGTTTAAATAATAGGCCCCTCCGGCGTCGGTTCAGTTTCCATCCCTGGTAGATGTTCTTCGTGAAATTCTTCGACTTTTTCGATGGCTCGGCGCACGTGGTCAAAACGAGCAATATGGAAAAGCGCGTCGCCTTCATTCGCTAAAGGTAAATTGGTACGACCTATTACGATCCCGTTGTACTGAGATATTAATTCCGTCTCACTCTCGCCAAAGGGATCGGATATCATCCCTAACAGTCCATCCTTCTTCACTTGCGAGCCCAAGGCGACCATCGGCCGAAGGATACCGCTACTGGGCGCCCTTACCCAAGAACTCGATCGCGCAACCACCGGCTCTACCATTTTTTTAGACTTTGCTTTGACCGATGGAATCATTTCCAAATCGCGCATTACATTGAGCACTCCGCGCACCCCGGCACGAATCGACACCTCATCGAAGCGCAGCGCTTCGCCCGCTTCGTAAAGTAACATTGGGATACCATGGGCGGCAGCGGCTTCGCGTAGCGAACCATCCCGTAAATTAGAAGCGAGAATAACCGGCGCCCCAAATACGCGAGCAAGCCGTTCCGTCTCTTGATCATCCAGATTCGCGCGGATCTGAGGCAAATTACCGCGATGGATGGCTCCGGTATGCAGGTCGATGCCATGGGTGCTGTTTGCGACGATGACCCGCATAAAAAGATCGGCAAGCCGCGCTGCAAGAGACCCCTTTTCAGAGCCTGGGAACGAACGATTTAAATCGCGCCGGTCAGGTAAATACCTGGAGTGGTTTATAAAACCATGAACGTTTACGATTGGAACCGCGATCAAGCTGCCATGTAATCGCTTAAGCCCGGGCGACTTTAATATTCGTCGAATGATCTCGACACCGTTAATTTCATCGCCATGAATTGCAGCGCTAACGAATAAACGCGGTCCGGGTTTTCTTCCGTGGACGATATGCACGGGCATCGACACGGGTGCGTGCGTATAGAGCCGACTCACGGGGAGCTCAATCGTAATACCTGCCCCCGGATCAATCGTAACGCCGTTAAATAATAGCGGTTCTTGACGCTTAATCAATCGCCAGTTCCTTTCATACTAACTCAGAATTCTCGTTTTCCCCACGACGTGTACACGAACTTCTACGTCTATGGTGAGTTCTCTCCACGGATATGAAACACCATTCACCCAACAAAGGATTGCCAAATTACGTTCTTCTCCTCACCACAAGTCGTTTGCAGGTTTAAGGACAATCTAAATTGACTGTTCCTAACCCAATCCAGCGCTAGCCTGGATGCCTCACCAATTCGTTCCATTCTCGACAAGGCCTTCAATTGCCTTTCGGTTTAGGGAATTTAAGCGCTCTCTTCGGTGGGACACCCAGCAAAAATGACGCTTCCGGTTGTACCAAGAGTTGATCGGCCATCGCCGTGCGTCCCAGCAACATGCGAAACCTCATCGTGTCACGATTCGTCAGCGTAATCTCGATCGGCCAGCTTCGCTCTGCCAGTGTTATGCCTGTTCTTATAACAAAACGCTTTTCTCGATGCCCTCCGGAGTCCGTCACCCAACGTTCGTCAACGATTTCCGCTTCGCAGAAGACTTCAACATCGGTCGTGCTTTGACGGGGGTGCATGCCAAAACGTACCATTTCTTTGCCATCACGGGTAAAGGGATCAACGGTGAATGCATGTAACGCGGACGTTTTCGCACCGGTATCCACTTTAGCCTTAAGCCAAGGTAAACCTAGTTCTGGTAGTGAAATCCATTCTCGCCAACCAATGACGTATCTTTCAGTCTCCATGGCGCCCTCTTTGTCGATGACCATATTTTGAGAGGCTTTTCATGCCTGTTATCACGCTTTACGTTCTTCTTATTCAAAACCAATTCTTCTTCCTGAAGTAAATTAACATCCCGCCCACGACGCCGATCATGATCACCCAGATCGTGGGATAACCATAATACCAGTTGAGTTCAGGCATCGCCCAGGGGCTGGCCGTGTTAATACCGAAATTCATACCATAAATGCCTACAATAAACGTCAGCGGAATAAATATGGTCGCAATTAAGGTCAGCACCCGCATAATTTCGTTAAGTCGGTGACTGATGGAGGATAGGTAGACCTCTAACATGCTTCCCGTCATATCACGATAGTTCTCCACCAGGTCCATAATTTGGATAGTATGATCATAACAGTCGCGAAAATAAATCCGTGTATCATCGCGCACAAGCTCGCGGTCACCCTGAAGCAGATGGTTTAAGACCTCCCGATGCGGCCACAATAAGCGCCTCACCAAAAACAACTCTCGTCTAACTTCATGAATCTTGCTTAGCGTGTTTTTGTTCGGCGAGTTTAATAATTCTTCCTCGATTTCCTCAATTCGTTCACCAAAGTGCTCTAGGACCGGAAATCCCTGATCGATCACCAGGTCCAGGATACTGTATAACAAGTAGTCGACCCGCTTCGTCCGTATCCGTCCGGTACGCCGGTGTAATCTGTTTCTTAACGGATCAAATGGGTCGTGCTCACTGGCATGGAAACTCACCACGTAGTTTTCATTCACAAAAAGTGATACTTGTTCCGCCGACCCATTTTCGTTTAAACCCAGCGGAAGAACCAGCGCAATGAATAGATGTTCGTCGTATTCGTCGATTTTTGGCCTCTGTCCAGCGTTGAGTACGTCTTCCATGGCTAAGGGATGAAGACTCAGTAGAGTCCCAATCTCACTTAAGATATCGGGATTAACGTGGCCGTGAAAATGAATCCAAGTGATGCTGGACCGGGATAGATAGGGTTGGCAATCTTCGACCGTCGCCAAGTCCATATCTACAAACTCGCGGTCATTATAATCGATTAGCCGTATTCGCAGCGGCGTTTGTTTCTTGACCGCATGTTCGACTAACGTGCCGGGGGGCGTCCCCGGGGGATGGTAACGTTTGGTGAAATACCCCATTGTAGTTCCCTAGTTAAGGGCCGCGGAAACAAATAATCATCCAATCTTGCTTGTCTTTTGGTCCAGCTTCTGTGTTGCGGCACGGCTTACGTAAAGCGATTATGCCCCCCTTGCCGCGCCTTGAATCTGAGCCAAAATCCAGCGCACTCTTTGGACAAATATCTATTTCCGCAGCCCTAATCCCTCCGGTGGTGAAATCCTTCCAACAATCAATCGCGCCAGCGACTAGTAATGGCATATCGATACGTCCAACTAGCATCGTCTCTTTTCCTTCATTCACCATGGGCGGCTCGCGTTTGTACGCAGCTCTGGAGTGGCAAAATTGCCGCGAGCATATAATTCCTGGGCCTGACAGGATGGGAAAGAAATAAGGCGGGCACAGAGTGCCCGCCTGAGTACGCCAACGCATTTTTGGTTCAGTTTCTATTGCGTTTTAATGAGCACTTCAACGCGCCGGTTTGATGCTCGTCCTTCGGGCGTAGTATCGCTCGCGACAGGTCTTTCTTCGCCAAAGCCTTCTGCCGAGATTCGTGCAGGTTCGATTCCTCCAACTTCGGCGAGGAATTTGGCAACATTAGCGGCGCGTTGATCAGAAAGAGACAGGTTTTTCTCGGCGCTTCCAGTTGAATCCGTGTGGCCGGAAATCATGACGTTCGCACTCTTAAACTCCGTAATGGCATGAACAATTTTGTTTAACAGCCCAAAATTGTCCGTACTAATCTCGCTTTTCCCCGGTGGAAACGAAAAACCATGGACCGACAGCAGCACATCGTCGCGCATCCGGAATACATTCGCTTCCTTGGGATCAAACATCCCTTGGACACGGTTAAACTTTTCCTCTTGTTCCTTGGTCATGCGCGTAATTTCCTCTTGCGCCATCTCTCGGGTCACCACCTCTTGTTCAAAGCGTTGTCGCATTGATTGCATACCCGCTTCATGTTCGCGATTCAACCGGTCAATTTCGACTGCTCGAGCTTCCGCTAACTGACGGTTACTCTTGTCGTCTTCTATAAGTTTACTGATCGCTGTCCGAATAGTGCTAACCGTCGTTTCGTTCGGTTCCGTGAACTGTAGCCCTAGGTCCAGAGGCGCGGTCGCCGTGGACAATTCATTCTGATGCCAGATCACGATATCTTCTGTACGGAACTTGCGCCGCTCGAAGTCCTTCACCAACTCCGCGATTTCAGCGCTCCGGTCAGCAAAAATAATGGCTTGTCTAGCGTGCGTATTAGCCTTATCACGTTGGGTCCGGTCCGCATCAAGGGTATTGGTAGCAAGCAACAGTTGCTCCTCTGCCTTCGCGTACATTTTGGGTGCAAAATCATCGGCACCCGCACTCGCAGCGTTCTTGACCGCTGCCTTGGCTAACTGTACGGTTCCTTCTTTAACCGCTTTCAGTTCTAATGCCAGGAACGAATCCTTCAGTTCTGGACGCGCTCTCTTAGCATCTTCCACTTTATTGCGCTCAACAAGGTTTCCCGCGTCGGCCAGGTCGGTTTCCAGAATTCGTAACTCCTCATCAAAAAGCGTTTTCGCACCGGCGTCATAGGCTCGTTGCCGGGCCACGAGCACTTCCTTGAGCAGCTCTCGCGCCCGTTCAGCGTCAGCATTCGCTTGTTCAAGCGCTTTCAATCCTTGTCGTGCATGTTTGTTTGCGCTTTCAACTTGGTCCTTCCGTGCGGCTGTCGTCGCCATCCCTAAGCTCGTCTTAGCTGATGAAAACGATCCCGGTGCGAGAAGGTTAACATCTGCCGCCTCAGCTTCAGCGATATTTTGCTCTAGCTTCGCAAGGTCACTGAATTTCTCACGTATTTGTTCTTGTGACACCTGGGTCGTCGCGCACCCCATTAATATCCCAAAACACAGTACAGGGAGACTGCGTAGCCACTGCGTTCTCAGCGCATATTCCTCCATCATTGTAAAAGATTTTTGGCGGGCGCCAATTGCCACACCCAACCCGGTTCAATTAACACCTAAATGTTAGTTAAAGGACTCGCTGTATCCGCCGTTTGTCACACAACCCACCGATAGCGCCATGGCGAAACGTAGATCGCAACGAAAACCCTAAAGAATCCAACGAATTTCAAGAAAACTCGATATCAACATCACAATCAGCACTCCGGCGTTTTTCCACCCCGTGGGATACGCACCAAATAAAAAACGATCGTAGGGCTCGCGAAAAATAACTTACGATTTTCGGATCCCATCTTCGGGCCATCGTTGAACAATCCTCAATCGAAAAATCCTCGAATTAGCCGGGCTAGTCCCGCGGTCTTGCTCAATTGTATTGTCAAAATCTGACCCAAATCTGGCCGCGAAAAATACGAAGTTATTTCTTCGCGAGCCCTTAAACAAGTTCAACCGTGTAATAAGGGCCGCGGAAATAAATAATTGTCTAAAGATTGCGCCGGGTTTTGGCTCAGATTTAAGGCTGCGGCAAGGGGCGCATAATCCCTTTATGTAACCCTTGCCGCAACGCAGAAGCTGGGCCAAAAGACAAGCAAGGTTGGATGATTACTTTTTTCCGTGGCCCTAAGCATTCTTGAATTCCGAATCCGTTCTCTAGAGGTCAAGCGCTCACTCAGCGCCCCTTTCGGCTGCGCCACGCCGTACCACGCTGCGGATCTCGCGAATGGCCACCGATAACATGGCAAGATCATCACCTCCGCCAGCACGAATATTGCTCAACACGCTGCGGCAATGATTAACGGCTATGCTATTGTCGTCCATCCAACGCGCCACTCGCGCACCGCTACCACGTACCGATCGAAACTGCTCCAAAAGCCCCTTGGTCAGCGTGCGCAATTCGGTGTAAAGATCATAACGTAGCGCCATCCGTACCTTACGTTGCCAATAGTTGCCACGCGGTAGTTCCTGAATACGATCGCGCAACCAAAACAGCTCCAAAGCGAAACCGAGCTTAAAATAAGCATCGACAACTTCTTCGATGGACATATCCAGTTCACTCTGGACCTCCACCAGATCCAGGGCAGGGTAGGCGGGATCCAGCGTGGCCACGCGCCGTGCCAGCTCCGTCGGGACACCGACACGTGTGTATTGCCGTACCGTCTTGTTATACCGTACTCTCGAAGCATCCTGCAACAACTTCGGAGTTCGCTCTATCGCGACCCCGACTTTCTCCGCGAATTGAGTAATGGTGTCCGCAATATCGAGGGGGGAACGACGATTGCGCAACAACCACACGGTTGCCCTGTCTTGCAGGCGTCGTATCTCGATTAACATCGCATTCTGTATTTGCGCGGGCAGTTGTCTGTCCAGCGTCTCAATCGTCGCCCATAATTCGCGCACTCCAAAAATCTCCCGTGCCGCGGTATACGCGCGCGCGATCTCGGCTGCACCCTCGCCCGTTTCATCCTGCATCCGTAACACAAACGTACTACCCATTCGATTCACTATATTATTGGTGATTTGAGTGGCAATGATTTCGCGCCGCAATGAATGAACTTGCATAGACGCCGTGTACCCTTTGCGCATAGCGGCAGGAAAATACTCAACCAGCTCATTGGCGAAATAGCCGTCTTCGTTAATGTCAGAATTGCACAACTCCTCGAACAGTTTAATTTTGCTATAGGAAAACAACACTGCAATTTCCGGGCGACTTAGGCCCCCACCGGCCTTCTCCCGTTCGGCGAAGGCGTTGTTATCGGGAAGAAACTCCAGTTTCCGTTTGAGTTTCCCTGTTTTTTCTAGCTCCTGGATTAGGCGAATATGCTCGCTAGGCAGCAATGGCGCTTGCAGCGCGGCGATGCTGAGAGCCTGGGTTTGCAGGTAGTTATGGTGAAGCACTAAGGCGGCAACGTCATCTGCCATTTCCGTGAGTAGTCGATTGCGTTGTTTAAGGGTCATGTCTCCGGCGCGCATAACGTTATTAAGTAAAATCTTGATATTGACCTCATGGTCAGAACAATCGACACCTCCGGAATTGTCAATAAAATCGGTATTAATGAGCCCGCCGTTGCGGGCATATTCCACGCGTGCCAATTGAGTGAAACCCAGGTTGCCCCCTTCCCCCACCACCTTGCAACGCAACTCACTTGCATCCACCCGCAGCGTATCGTTGACCCGGTCGCCCGCATCGGCATGGTTTTCACTGCTTGCCTTGACATAGGTACCGATCCCGCCATTCCAGAGCAGATCCACTGGCGCGCGCAATAAGGCCTGTATCAATTCGCTCGGGACCAGGCGCTCGGCGTCGACACCCAGCACCTGGCGCGCCTCAGAACTCACTGGAATGGACTTAGCGGTGCGTGCATACACCCCACCACCGGCAGAAATTAACGCATTGTCATAATCCAACCAAGCGGAGCGAGGCAGCCGAAACAAACGTTCGCGCTCCTGGAAGGAAAGCTCAGCGTCGGGATTCGGATCAAGAAAAATGTGCTGATGATTAAAGGCGGCAATGAGCTTGATGTGGCGGGACAACAACATGCCGTTGCCGAATACGTCGCCTGACATATCGCCGATACCGACCACCGTAAATCCTTCATTTTGGCAATCCGTCCCCAATTCGTGAAAATGCCTTTTTACCGATTCCCAAGCGCCGCGAGCCGTAATGCCCATCTTTTTGTGGTCGTATCCCGATGAACCGCCGGAGGCAAATCCGTCACCCAGCCAAAATCCGTAACCGGCCGCGATAGTGTTGGCGATATCGGAAAACGTCGCTGTACCCTTATCCGCCGCGACAACGAGGTAGGGATCGTCGCCATCGTAACGCACCACGTGAGGGGGCGGAACCACGTTGCCGTCGACGATATTGTCGGTAAGGTCCAACAATCCACACACAAAGCACCGGTAACAGCGAACGACCTCGTCCTGTATGACGCTGCGGTTCTCGCCGCCCGTCAATCGCTTCGAGATGAAACCGCCTTTGGCTCCCACGGGTACAATGACGGCATTCTTAACCATCTGCGCCTTCATCAGCCCCAAAATTTCGGTGCGAAAATCCTCCCGCCGATCGGACCAACGCAAACCGCCTCGGGCAACAGCGCCGCCGCGCAGATGGACACCCTCTACCCAGGGGGCGTAGACGAAGATTTCAAACATTGGTCGCGGCAACGGCAAATCCGGAACCTTCGCGGGATCCAACTTAAACGATAGATACCCCTTTAACTCCCCTTCCGCGTTGCGTTGAAAGTAGTTGGTACGCAACATTGCTTCAATAACAGCGAGATAACGGCGCAGGATACGGTCTTCATCCAGGTTGCTCACGGCGTCCAATGCTTCCTCAATACGGGCCGCTAGTTTGTCACTGGCTTCTGCCGCCTCTTTGTGCCGTTTGGGGTCGAAACGCGTCACAAACAACTGTATCAACAGCGCGGTAACCTTGGGATTATTCGCTAATGCAAACTCCATGTAGGCCTGGCTAAACGGCGTACGGGTTTGAAGTAAGTATTTACAGATACCGCGCAACACCATCACTTTACGCCAACTTAGCCCCGCTGCCAGGACGATCCGATTGAAGCCGTCGTTCTCGATCTCTCCAGCGCATACCCGAGCAAAGGCCTCTTGAAAAATATCCTTCACTTTGAGCACTTCAATCTCTATACCCGGGCCCGCGGTCATATCGAAATCGAGAATCCAGCGACGCTCGCTGCCCACCGGTTCGATCTCGTAGGGTCTAGCGCCAAGCACGCGTAAACCCATGCGTTCGAGGATTGGCAACACATCAGACAACGGCATGGGCCGGTTGCGACCGTAGACCTTAAAACGCAGCAGCTCATCGCTTTCCTCCAACGGACGGTATAGGTGCGTAGCTAAGGGCTGTGTTTCGGATATGTTTTCGAGGTGAGCGATGTCCAATACCGCGGTACGGGGGATGAAGTCGTCGCGATAAGCGGAGGAGAAGGCGCTGCCGTACTTACGTATCAATATAATGCCGGCTCCCTCACCGCAATGTTCAAGTAACGCCAGCTCCAGCTCATCGTCCCAGGACAACATGGCTGCCGCCAGCCGGTCTTCCAGTTCGACGATATCGTAGTCGGGAACGTGATCCGGTTGCGTCCGAATAATAAAATGAACACGTGCCAACACGGATTCGGTAAATTGGACATTGAACTCCGCGGTTTGGCCGTTAAGTGCTTGCATTAGAATCTCCTGCATGTGCAAGCGCAGTTCCGTGTTGTAGCGATCCCGTGGCGCGAAGACGAAAGCGCTAATGAAACGACCGAATGGGTCTCTACGAATAAAAAGACGCAGGCGGTGTCGATCTTGAACATTAAGGATACCCGTTGCGAGCTGGAGGAGTTCAGCGCCGCTCGCTTGAAACATTTCGTCCCGCGGCAAGGTCGCCAAGATGTGCTGTAAGGCCTTGTCCGCATGGCTATTAGGCGCCAGATCAGCCTGTTTTATCAACCATGCCACCTTGCGGCGCAAAATGGGAATTTGATTTGGCGGCGCGCTGTAAGCGGTCGAGCTGTACAACCCGAGAAACCGCCATTCGCCGACAACCTCGCCGCGGTCGTTAAATCGCTTGATTCCAAGATAATCCATGTGTGCAGGCCGATGGACCGGCGAATGCGCCGTGGACTTGGTTAAGGTTAGCAAGGTGGGCGCCCGCGCCTGGCCGCGCATGGGAGGTGGGATGTGAGCGAAGCTCTGGGAGATATGGTCTGCGTGGGTACCGCGAAAGATGCCGAGGCCGGAGTCGGGCACTAACCGCAATGCGTCCTGGCTGTCTTTCTCAATCAGATCATAGGCTCGAAATCCGATGAACGTAAAATGGTGCTCCTCCACCCATGCCAAGAAGGCGAGCACTTCGTTCTTCTCATCGTCGCTGACGGGCAAGTGCTGGGCCGCCATCGCATCGATGATCTCCCGCATTTTAGCTCGCATTGATTGCCAATCCTCAACGACTAATCGAATATTGGCTAAAGTACGCTCAAAGCCGCCCTTTAAGCTCGTCAATATCTTCGGTTCGGTCTGACGATCCACTTCGAAACGCATGAACGCCTCAGTGAGCGCGTTTTCCCCTTTGCCACTAGAGCGCAACACATCAACGAGTTCTCCCATAACATCACGGAACACCTGGATAACGGGATGCAACGTAAAGTGAATAACGATACCCTGGCGAATCAAATCCATACTCAACGAATCGACGAGAAACGGCATATCGTCGGTCACCACTTCGATCACCGTATGGGTGGACTGCCAACCGTGTTCCTCATAGGTGGGGTTGTAGACCCGGATTAGCGGTTTGCCTTCTTTGCGGTGTCGTGCCAAGTGCCAGTGACTGAGCAACGCGCCATAGAGGTCGTCGATGGAGGTCGTTAATAGATCTTCCGGTTCAGTACGGGCGTAGTATTTCTCAGCGAAACGAACCGTACGGTCAGCTTCCTCCTCGCGTAGGCGTTCTCGTAACATTGCCACAAGACGGGCAATAACCGCATCTTTGTCGTTGGCTTGTGTTACTGTCATAGGCCCCCTCTCCGTAAGTTACCGACTGGGTTTAGCCAACACCATAAAACCGTAAGGCTCTAATAAGAGTTCATGGGTAGCAGTAATCGCTTTCCCGGCCACTAAATCAACAACCGTTTTACGCAGGCCGAGCATGCGCAACCGTCTCGCTTCGAGACGTTGGGTCGCGTCGCTGAAATTCGCTAACACGAGAACGTTATAGTCTTCATGGCTGCGAAAATACCCAAAAACATGTCTGTTTCCGGAATCAACGATTTCCGTTTCGGCGCGAGTAAACGCCAAGTTCTGCTGGCGAATTTGGACAAGTCTCAGCAAACCATGGTAGATCTTACCCGTCACCGTAGCCGGATCGCGTCGCTGCTCCGCGCGCGCCCCATCAAACGCTGGCCGATGGACCCAACGAGTATCACCCATTTTTTCAGAGTCCTGGTCATAGCTGTAGTCGTTGAGCGTGCCAATTTCATCACCTAAATAGAGTAACGGAATACCGCCAATAGTAAGGATCACACCGTGTAGGAGCAAGATTTTGCGTATGGCGTAGTCAATTTCCTGGTCGTCATTGTTCGCGATGCCTTTCTCTAGCCCCGCCAGGGATGCGCAGGATCCGGAAACGCGTGCATCACCTGTTATCGGGTTTTCTTGAAACGGCAATCCTTTAGAAAAACTACCTTGGTGCTTTCCGGAGTAGAATTGGGTAAGAAAACGGCGGTGCGCCTGGGGGTCCAAATCCATGGCAAGGACATCATCGTCAGAAAACGCCCAACCGATATCGTCATGGCATCGCACGTAGTTAACCCATGCGCAACTTGGCGGAATTGTAAATCGGTGCTCCATCGCGTGGCGCAACACCCGTACATCCCGGGTCGCGAGCGCCTCCCACAACAGCGCCATCAATTGTGGGTTGTACGACAATTGGCACTCATCCTCGCTAATGTACTTGCGCACTTCGTCGGGATGCACGATGGCTTCAGACTTAAACAACATCGCCGGCGCGGCGATGCGTACAATGGCATTGAATGCTTGAATAATAGTATGTGCTTCAGGCAAGTTCTGACACGCCGTTCCCAGCTGCTTCCAAATAAATGCCACCGCGTCCAAGCGCAGAATCTCAACGCCTTGATTAGCAAGAAACAGCATCTCCTCCAGCATACGATTAAAGACAACGGGATTCTCATAGTTTAAGTCCCATTGGTAGTTATGAAACGTCGTCCAAACCCATTTTCGCAAGCGGTTGCGGTAAGTAAACGACCCGGGATGTTCGTCTGGAAAAATTGGGATCAGTGTACGTTCGTATTGATCCGGAATCGTACGGTCGGAGAACATGCGATAATATCCCTGGTACTCCACATCACTAGCGAGCGCTTTGCGCGCCCACTCATGCTCGTCGGACGTATGGTTGAAAACAAAATCGACACACAATGAGATTCCACGCGCCCGGAGCTCCCCCGCCAGTTCCGATAGTTGTTCCATGGAACCAAGTTCAGAATCGACTTCGCGGTAGCTGCTCACCGCGTAGCCACCATCGTTATCCCCGCTTGGTACTTTAAACACAGGCATCAAATGCAGATAATTAATACCGAGCTCCGTCAGATAGGGTACACGGTCGCGCAGCCCCTCTAGATCATCTGAAAATAGGTCGACATAACACATCGCGCCAACGAGACGATGCGATTGATACCAAAGTGGGTCGGCCTCGCGGAGGGCATCGAGCGCCTTGAGCTCGGTGGATCTATCCATCCACATCTGCGTTGCGGATCCCAGAATATTTTCCATATGGTAAAAAAAGTCATAGTGAGAGCCATAGAGGCGATGCAGGCATCCGAACAAGCGTGGGAAATGCTTGCGCAGACGCTGTACGTAGTTCTGCCACTCGTCCGTACCCACATACTCATTGAAGCGCGACTCCAGTCTCGGCAATAATCGCTGGAGCGAGGTAACGCTATGTCGTTGAAACCAAATATTGTCTTCCATTGCTTATCCTGCTGTTCTCATGCGTTTAGAAAAACACCCGGTTTAAGGGCCACGGAAACAAATAATCATCCAATCTTGCGTGTCTTTGGCCCAGCTTCTGTGTTGCGGCAAGGGTTACATAAAGCGATTATGCGCCCCTTGCCGCGCCTTGAATCTAAGCAAAAATCCGGCGCAATTTTGGATAATTATTATTTTCCGCGGCCCTAACTACACTGTTATATACGATGCAACGCGGTGTCTCAATATCGTCGTAGACTTTCTCGGCGTTAATCACGTCACATGGTCGCTACAGACTAATGCCAGACAATCCTTTCGCGCCGCATTAATAATCTTCGAGTTTCTTCGACTCGGTTCGATCTGCACCTTGTTATTGACGACGCCTATCTTGACCTTCATCTAGCAAGTCGCGCAACGTAAACTTCGATCCCGGTGGTGAATGGTACTTACTTAAGCGGTCCCATATCCGATGTAGGGTGGGTTACGACTGCATGGATGCAGGAGCTAGGGTAATGCATGGAGCTATTACCGAGGCACGTTTTTTCGCGCCGTAACCCACCCGTCGTGCCGCTAGGCACTCCTTAACAAACAGGTTGAGCTGCTTCGCAACGCTTGGTGGGTTACGCAAAAAACCGCTAACCCACCCTACAATTTCACGCGAGCCCTAAGTCAGTGCCACTCATCGCGGGGGTATATTACAATTATGATACACAGAGCGATTTATCAGTAGTTTCTCTAAACGAAAAGATCGGCTATGTTCCATCGCGTATTCCTCAATAGTGACAACAATCCAATAGAACGCGTTACCTCGAGAATAAGTCTCTGATTTCTGGTACGACCCAACCGTGGTTACCGTTTAATTACGGGAACTCAGAGAGCGCTTTTAGGTCCTAAGTGTTGAAAAGGAGGTGATTAAGCATGAAACTTCGAACAAAACACAATATTCTGTTAATTACCGCAACGCTTTTAGTGGTCGTTGGTTCGTTGCTTACACTTTTTAGCATGACAGACCCGATGTGATTGGGGAACGGCGACCGCAAC
>CALZJI010000123.1 GCA_945787615.1 uncultured Chromatiaceae bacterium
TAAGGGCTCGCGAATAAATAACTTCGTATTTTTCGCGCCCAGATTTGGGTCAGATGTGGACAATCCGATTGAGCAAGACCGCAGGACTAGCCCGGCTAATTCGAGGATTTTGCGATTGAGGATTGGCCAAAGATGGCCCGAAGATGGGATGCGAAAATCGTAAGTTATTTTTTCGCGGGCCCTAAGTCAAGAACACGTGCCACATTTAGAGAGCAGTCCAGGATTCCTACAAAGGGAAATCCCCTCTCTTTTTGGTATAAATTTACCAGACATGACTATCGGTGCCGTGATTGACGACGCAGGAATCATGGTTAGAAGCGGGTTGGTAAGAGATTAATTGTGAAATTTAGGCGAGAAATCTTGCAGGCATTATCAGGCGGTTCGTTCCGTTCGGGAAAGGAATTGGGCGATTCGCTTGGGATTAGTCGCAGCGCCGTGTGGAAGCACGTCAAGGCGCTTCGGCAATTGGGGCTTGATGTGTATGCCGTACGTGGAAAGGGATACCGCCTATCATTGCCGCTAGAGCTGCTTGATCACCAGGTGATATTCTCAGCCATTCCGGTAGCCACCCGTTCGTTGGTCAGCGCGATCGAGGTTCAGCTCGAATTGGAGTCCACAAGTGAGTATTTGGTTCGCAAGGCACGAGGTGGTGCACTATCGGGACACATATGTTTTGCGGAACGGCAGACCGCTGGGCGTGGGCGACGCGGCCGAGTATGGATTTCGCCATTGGGGGGGAATCTTTATTTCTCGATTCTGTGGCGGTTCCCGGAGGGACCACAAAGCCTGGGAGGTTTGGGGTTAGCCGTTGGGGTGGGGATTGCACGGGCGCTACAAAAGTCGGGCCTTGGTGACGTCGAATTAAAGTGGCCAAACGACATTTATTGGCGAGGAATGAAGCTCGGTGGTGTTCTGTTAGAAATGTTTGGCGAATCGGCGGGACCCTGTGGGGTCGTTATCGGTATCGGCGTTAATGTTCGTATGCCAGGTGGTGTCGGGACTGCAATTGGGCAACCTTGGGTTGACTTGGAAACAGCAATAGGCCGTGCGGTCTCACGCAACAAATTGGCTGCAATAGTGACGCACGAGGTCTTTTCCGCCGTCAGGGAGTTTCAACTTGGGGGGCTCGGGCGCTTTCTAGCTGAGTGGCGTGACTTGGATGCGCTCGCAGGGAAGCAAGTGAGGTTAGTCACACCAAGCGAGTCATTGGTCGGTACGGCTGTCGGGGTTGATGCTAACGGTGCGTTACTCTTGAGAAAAGGCGGTCAAGTGCGGCGGTACTACTCCGGTGATGTTAGTTTGCGCCTCGTTTCGTGATTTCTATCTCCAATTTTCAAAAACAACATTCTTGATCGGAAAGGGTTAACTCTTGAAGCTTTTGGTCGATATTGGCAATAGCCGCCTTAAATGGGCGTGTACGCAGGACGGTATTTTTACTCACAAGGGAGAGGCGCCGCATCCCAAAGGCCGTTTCGACGCATTCGCGAAAAAGCACTGGACGATAATTGAGGCCCCCGAAAGCATTTTAGTCTCGAGTGTTGCGTGCCACGCGTTAACGGAAAGGCTTATTAAATGGCTCGAGGGGCGTTGGAGCATTAATGTTGAGACCGTTGAAACGCCCGCCCAGGGGTGGGGTGTTACGAATGCCTACCGCGAGCCGGGATGTTTGGGCTCCGACAGGTGGGCCGCCCTCGTAGCGGCGCGGCGTCGCGTAAAGGGGCCGGTTTGTATTGTTGATTGTGGTTCTGCTGTAACGATTGACGTATTAAGTTGCGACGGTACTCACCAAGGTGGCTTGATTATTCCCGGGTTGAGCATGATGAGGACTGCGTTAACGGAGAATACCTCGGGAATCGTTATGGAAGACCCGTCGAGCGCCGCTAGCGCGGTCTCACTATTAGCGCGGGATACGAACGGTGCGGTAATGGGAGGAACGTTGTACGCGATGGTTGCGCTCATCGATAGGATCACGGCGGATATAACGGCGGAATTGCGTACCGATCCGGTGCGCATGATAACCGGCGGTGATGCGCCTACGGTATTACCGTTACTTGCGGGGAGTTACCAATTTCAACAGGACTTAGTGCTGGAGGGCTTGGCCATAATGGCCGAAAGCAAAGGATGAGATTGTTATTTTGGGTTATTCTTTTCGTCAATGTGGCTTTTTTTGGATGGCAGTATCCGAAAAAGGAATCACGAATTGTGGACGCAACCCAGACGCCACAAGTTATCTCAGGCAACGATCTTGAAACGATAACATTGCTTTCTGAGGAAACAGTACCCCGCTCCTCTCCCGCTATGCAACAAGAGGTCAAAGAGGCGCCACAGCCTCTAGGCGAGGCGGGTGCTTGTTTTACGATTGGCTCCTTCACAAGTCGCGATCAAGCAAAAAAGGTACTAACAAGGGTGGAACGGCACGGATTGCTTGGGGATATCCGAACGATCGAGCAGAGCGAGCGAAACGGATATTGGGTCTTATTGCCGCCGCTGGCAAATAGAAAGCTGGCAAAAGAGATATTGCGGGACATGCATAAAGCAAACGTGGATAGCTTTATCGTTACTACCGGACAAAAAAGCAACGCTATTTCGGTAGGAATATTTAACAGCGAAAGTCACGCCAAACGACGGGTCAAGGATCTTCGGGGGAAAGGCTTTAATGTCGTGATGGAAGAACGTTTGCGCACCAAGAGCCTATATTGGGTAGACTTCCACATCGCAAACGGGGAAGTGGTTGGGGAAAATTTTGAGAAACAGGTTTTGGCCTCGGTGTCTGCCGTGCGCCTCGAATCGCGCTCCTGTGAGACCAGCAAACGCTGAACTCGGCACAAAAAATCAATCAATTTCGTTGCCTTTCTCGTGCTGATTATCTAGAATTCTAGCTTCGCCTTTCGAGCTGTGCCGACGTAGCACAATTGGTAGTGCAACTGACTTGTAATCAGTAGGTTGGGAGTTCAAGTCTCTCCGTCGGCACCATTTTTCCGCTCTCTGCGAAGGAGAACGAGGCGAAGGTCGATGGTTTGATGCGGTGGATAGGCTGACAAGGCTAAATAGAATCAATCAATAGATTTTTAATCATATCTCTTACAGTCGCGGGCTCAAAAGGTTTATCGCATATTCCTGATACACCCGCCTGCTGGACCGCGGCCAAGCGGCTGTCATTGTGTTCGCTAGTTACCATTAATACGGGTATTGAGCGCTGGGAACTGCTTTCTCGGATATGGCGGGTGAGTTCTTCGCCGTCCATTTCTGGCATGTTGTAATCTGTAATAATAAGGTCATAAAAATCATTCTCAATATATTGCACAGCCTCGTTGCCGTCTGCGGCGCTTTGGATGCGTGCGATGCCCAAGTTCGTCAGGACGCGCTGGATATGTTTACGCGCCAGCGGGCTGTCGTCGACGACAAGAACCTTTAGATCTTCCAACGCGATGTCGTTTAAGGCGGTTTCATCGGGACGAATAAACTCCACCGTGGAGTAGAGCGCTTTCTTAAGGTCTTTGCTGTCAAAAGGCTTTGGTAGGATCGCAATAACTCCCGCTTGGCGAATCGGGTCGAGGCTAGCAAACGAAGTTTCGCTAGATATCAGCATGAACGGAACATCCTGCAAATCATGCTGTGATCGCATGCTGTGGACTAGATCCGTAGCGGTCATGTCGGGAAGATACATGGTGCTAATAACCAGGTCGGGCTGAAGTAGACCCATTCCCTCGAGAGAATCTTTGCCGTTGGAATAGTATTGAACTTTTTTGACGTTGAGATCATTCAGGTGACTGATAATAATCCGGCGCTGAGTGGTCGAAGGTTCTACAACAAATATCGTAAGATCGCTAATCGGTATGGTTTCCATGGTGCTCACTACCAGTGATTACTCTATTAATCATCGACAAGTTCGCGTTTTGCTTTAAGAATCGAGACGGTTATTTAGGCGAACTTTGTGGATTCTCGTTGAGACAATGGGTACCACGTACCAGTAGGCCGATCGCGTTGCGGGCTATTAGCGAAAGTATTCAACGAGTTTCACCGAATCTTGTTCGATTTCGAATACCGCCGTTGATCTCATTGCACGTTGACGCTGCTGTATTGGTTCACCGACAGAGCGCACGATAGTGCTGTATAACTATTTGTTTTTGCTTTAATATAGTAATTTTTGTTGGGGTAAGTCTTTCGGGTGGATGCATGCGTGATCTTGCCAATAAGAATGTGCTCGTCGGAATAACGGGCGGTATCGCCGCTTATAAGAGCGCAGACCTCGTGCGGCGTTTGCGCGACGTTGGTAGCGATGTCCGCGTTGCGATGACCAAAGCGGCGGCTCAGTTTGTGACGCCGTTGACCTTTCAAGCATTGTCCGGCCATCCGGTTGCGATCGACTTATTAGACGCGGAAAGTGAGTCAGCGATGGATCATATTTCATTGGCTCGATGGGCAGATATGGTATTGGTTGCACCGGCCAGTGCAAATTTCTTGGCGCGGCTCGCCCATGGAATGGCCGACGACCTGCTCGCTACAGTATGTCTCGTTACCGAAGCGCCGATATACGTTGCCCCTGCAATGAATCAAGGTATGTGGCTGAATCCTGCTACGCAAACTAACCGACGATTATTAACGGAACACGGCGTACATCTGTTGGGGCCCGCCGAGGGTCCACAAGCGTGCGGCGAGCAGGGGCCGGGTCGAATGTTAGAACCTAGTGAACTGGTGAAGGAGCTTATGCATCATCACCGTGACGGCAGTCAATCGTTGGCCGGCGTTCGTGTGTTGGTCACTGCCGGCCCCACCCGCGAAGCCCTTGATCCGGTCCGCTTTATTAGCAATAAAAGTTCAGGAAAAATGGGCTACGCGGTAGCGAGCGCGGCTGTGGAGGCGGGGGGCGTCGTAACCCTGGTCAGTGGTCCGGTAGCGTTGGCAACACCATACGGCGTACGACGAGTTGACGTGGAATCTGCCGAAAATATGCTCAATGCGGTTCAAGCCTCTGTCAATGACTGTGATATTTTTATCAGCGCAGCGGCGGTGGCCGACTATCGCCCGCTAGACGCGGCAACGCGCAAGATTAAGAAGGACGCTAAGGAGATGACGGTGAGTTTGATTCGTACCCCCGACATATTGGCGACCGTGTCAGAACGGGCATCGAAATTGTTTACGGTCGGATTTGCCGCCGAAACCGACGACGTAGAACGTCACGCGGCGGCTAAGTTGGAAACAAAATCGCTAGATATGATCGCGGCAAACCGCGTCGGCCAGCGGGGCAGCGGATTCGAGGCGGACAGTAATGCGCTCACCGTTTTATGGGCGGGTGGAAAGGAGCAGTTACCGCTTATGAGTAAGCGGTCTTTGGCGCGGCGTCTCATTGCGCTTGTTGCGGCGCGTTATAACGAAAAGAAAAGCTAATTCGGCGGATTTCATTTCTCTATCGGTCTTAGGGATCAATGCCGTTTGCCATCGCGTGTATCCTGTTTAGAGTTCGGCGATTCAAACGCCCATTGAGCGCCGACCGACGTCGCACATCCCTTGGGTGAATACGGGGCGTATTCGTTAAATCAGACGCTTAAAACGAACAATCTCAAAGCTAGAGGCAGGTATGACACAGAAAATAGAAACGAAAATAGTTAACCCTATATTGGGGAAGGAGATCCCACTTCCCGGTTATGCGACGGACGGATCGGCAGGCATGGATCTCCGAGCCTGTATTCAGGCGCCCGTCACTATCGAAGCTGGGCAGACAAAGCTCATTGGCAGTGGTATTGCTATCAGCATTCGAGATAGCTCATTAATGGCTGTTCTTGCCCCTCGCTCAGGGCTCGGTATAAAACGCCGGTTAGTCCTTGCAAATCTCGTAGGCATAATTGATAGTGACTATCAAAACGAGGTGGGCATTGCGTTGTGGAACGCCGGTAATGAGCCTTATACGGTCCAGCCCGGCGAGCGAATCTGCCAGATGATGTTTGTCCCCGTCGCGCAGGTCGAACTCGAACTGGTTACGGAGTTTAGTGAAAAAACCTCGCGCGGGCTCGGTGGATTTGGTCACACGGGGCAACACTAACGGTGCTCGGCGTATGCTTACGGCGACGTTGCTGACAAAACGAATCTAGAAGAGTTAGCCGGAGCGCGTGTTCTTAAGCGTGGCATGATGTTTTCGGCTTTAAAAGGTTGCGCGAATAACGTAACGGATTCTTTAGAACGGCCAGTGTAGAAGGATCCCTTCGGTGTAAATAGAAAATGCTTTTTACGACTGTATTGTTCCCATGAATACCCTTTCTGCTCCGCCAGCGACTGTTTTTAAGGCGTACGACATCCGCGGCATTGTCGGCGAGAGCCTAAACTCGGCCGGGGCGTACGCCATTGGCCGTGCGATCGCCAGTGAGGCGCGTGATCGTGGACAGGAAACGATCGTGGTTGGGCGAGACGGGCGGTTATCCGGCGCCGAGATGGTGAGATCGCTGGTTTCGGGCCTTTGTGACAGCGGTTGTGAGGTCATCGATATCGGTTTGGTCCCGACGCCGGTCTTATATTTTGCGACTCACCATCTCGATACGGGGGCAGGCGTAATGGTGACGGCAAGTCACAATCCACCCGACTACAACGGCTTCAAGATCGTATTAGGCGGTGCGACACTTGCCGAAGGGGAAATAATGCAATTGCACGCCAGGATCATGGAAGGACGTATTTCGTTGGGTTGCGGCAAGGCTCGGACGGCCGCGATCCTACCGGCGTATATAACGCGAGTACTTCAAGATATCTCCTTGGCGCGTTCGTTCAAGGTTGTTGTTGATGGCGGCAATGGTATTGCCGGTACCGTGGCGCCAGATTTACTGAGATCGCTAGGGTGCGACGTTGTGGAGCTCTATTGCGAGCTGGACGGCCGTTTCCCAAACCATAGCCCCGATCCTAGTCAGCCGGAAAACCTCCGAGATTTGATTTCAGCCGTGCAACGCTATAGCGCCGATGTAGGTTTAGCCTTTGACGGAGACGGCGACCGGTTGGGTGTCGTCGACGGCCACGGGCGAATAATCTGGCCCGACCGGCAGTTAATGCTCTATGCCAGGGACGTCCTCGTACGTCGCCCGGGATCCACGGTCGTTTATGACGTGAAGTGCTCTCGTCATGTACGAGAATTCGTGTCGCGATTGGGTGGCCAAGCGATCATGTGGAAAAGTGGTCATTCACTTGTCAAAGCAAAGATGAGAAAAAGCGGTGCGTGCTTGGGTGGAGAGTTTAGCGGGCACATCTTCTTCAAAGACAGGTGGTACGGTTTTGATGACGGAATCTACACAGCGGCCCGGCTGTTGGAGATTCTGTCGGCCGATGAACGTTCACCGGCGGATTTTTTTGCCAGTTTTCCGGACGCGCTGGCGACGCCTGAGCTGCGTTTGTTTCTGAAGGAGGACGATGTGGCAGAATTGATGGACGCGCTACGGGCGCATCTCAACTTTCCCGGGGCGAGGGTATATGCGCTTGATGGTATCCGGGTGGAGTGCCAAGATGGGTGGGGGCTCGTCCGCGCATCGAACACCATGCCTTGTTTAACGTTTCGCTTTGAGGCGGATTCACAAAAAGCAATGGAGAGAATCGAATCTCAGTTCCGGTTGGCCGTTCTGGCTGTCGCGCCTCACTTAAACGTACCGTTTTAGCTTTGACGATATTGGAAAAAAATGACTATCAATAACAGCAATGCCATGACGATTGCCCGTGTGTTGACCGAAGCGTTGCCATACATACAGCGCTTTTCGGGTAAAACCATTGTAATCAAATATGGCGGTAACGCCATGGTGGATGAAAAACTTAAGAGTGGTTTTGCTCGTGATGTCGTATTGATGAAGCTGGTAGGTATTAATCCTGTTGTTGTCCACGGTGGGGGACCGCAAATCGGAAAGCTGTTAGAAAAAATGGGAAAAGAGAGTCGTTTTTTTAAGGGTATGCGCGTTACGGATAGTGAAACCATGGATGTCGTTGAGATGGTCTTAGGTGGCCTGGTTAACAAAGAGATTGTTAGCCTAATTAATCAACACGGTGGCAATGCGATCGGGCTTACGGGTAAAGACGGTGGTTTAATCAAGGCAAGGAAACTCCAGTTTACGGAAAATGCTCCAGAGATGGCGACGCCGGAGATAATAGATATTGGCCACGTGGGCGAAGTGGCAAGTATTCAGGTGTCCGTCGTTAATATGGTAATTGGCGGCGATTTTATTCCCGTTATTGCGCCGATTGGTGTTGGCGACGACGGTCAAGCGTATAACATCAACGCCGACCTTGTCGCAGGACGTCTCGCGGCAGTCATGGGCGCTGAAAAACTTATTTTATTGACCAATACCCCGGGGTTACTCGATAAAAATGGCAATACGGTTTCACGGCTGCATACTGAGCAGGTTGATGACTTAATCGCAGATGGCACGATATACGGTGGTATGTTGCCTAAGATTCGATGCGCACTTGAAGGGGTTAAAAGCGGAGTTCAGGCGGCGCATATTATTGACGGTCGGGTGGAGCACGCCGTTTTGTTGGAATTGTTTACTGACGCGGGTATCGGAACGTTGATTCGTTGCTAAGGGCTCGCGTCGAAATTACGTTAACCCGTCTTTCACAATTCGAAATGCGACGGTCGCGAAAGGTTCTGTTTTTTCACGCAATTTTCGGAAGGAGAGGCATGGTTGCGCTATGCCCGATTGACGAAAAATGTGTGAGGAGACAAAGAACAAGCGAGGGCGCGGAGCGAATTGCGAAAGACGGGTTAAGCGGGAATCAGGCACCGAAATTTCTGTACGAGCTGGCCGGAGCCGAAAGCGTTGCGTCCCTGTGAGCAATACGGGTTAGTTATCTTCCTCAGATGATTCTTTACTGTTTGGCAGCCTTTAGTTCGCGAAAACGAGCAAGGTCGAGATCGAATTGCGCACGGATGTTTTTTTGTTCGTCGCGTTTACGTTGTACGTACGCTTCATATTCCTTCAGCTGAGATTCCGTTGAAGCGACTTTTTCTAGCGCCTCCTTAACAAGATCAGCATCTTGCTGTTGTTCCGCCGCTTCTTGTTTCAGCATTTCTAGCGTTTGCTTTATGTTTCGAATGTTTCTCTCGGTTAGGTTAATGGTGCCTTCAAGCGTGGCGATTTTACTATCGCGTACGCGAATCATATCCTCCTCTACGAGATATGTGCTTAACAACAAGCGATCGTAGTCTTTTTGCTTCTGTTCATTGCGTAGCCGTTCAGCGCGCAGCTGTTCTTGTTCTGCCTTACGTCGTTGCTCGTCTTCGATTTGTTCTTTCGTTTTGGCTCTATCAATGGATCTTATCGCCACACCCTGTTCCGATAGTTCTTGATGACCGTGTTTAATGTATTGGGGTGGGATCCTATCCCCATAATTTATCTTGCCATTGTCGTCCACCCATTTGTAGACTGATCCGGCCGTCGTCGCACCCGGCATTGCACCAATAATGAGCAAGGCAGTAATGACCGCGACGCGTTTGCTTAATATGCGGCGTATGGGATCCATGATCTAATCGATAATAGAGTGGTGTTTTGGCTAACAATCGCGCCGTAGCCGCATGAATAGTGTTGATCAAGCACTTTTTTTCTTCATATCTCTTATTGCCAACATTTTCTCGGCGTTTGCCATTGGCGGAGCCGGACTGATTCAGCTTCCGGCGCTTATCTTCCTGGGCCTCCCATTCGGCATCGCGCTAGCCACGCATAAGGTCGCGAGTATCGCTTAAGGTATCGGCGCGACGCTTAGACACTTGAGAGAACGCACCACGGAGTGGCCATTTTGCTTATTTGTTCTAGCCCGCATTTCTCACAGGGACGCGCGAAGATCGCGCAGGAGATTGGTTTCACAATGGATTTTCTGAGCGAAGGGAATACACGGTGTCTTTCCGAGTGAAGAAGTTTCATTGTGGAATCAATAAACAAGCGAGATCGCGTGGATCCTGTGAGAAATGCGGGCTAGCTACCCGCTGCCGGCGGTGGTCCTGGGCGCGAGTGTTATTTTGCGTGTACCGTATCGACTTGCTGAAGTTGCGTTAGGCGTATTGACAGCGGGTTTGGGGATATATACCCGTGGCGTTTGAGATTTAGGTGTCAATAGCACGCCCTCTTCATTCCATGTCTGCGTTGAAACTCCTCGCAATAGTCCGGCTATTACTCGTCATTTCGCCTTGCCACGAAA
>CALZJI010000124.1 GCA_945787615.1 uncultured Chromatiaceae bacterium
ATCCATCTCGCCTGGCTGCGTTGCAAAAACTTGAAAGATATTTATATTCCGGCGTTTTTACGCCTTGCCAGGCGAGCGCCTCAACACCCAAAATGTGAATTAATTATGACGCGAGCCCTAACGGTCTAAGCGTTATCGCCAAGCAAGCGGGTTATACAGCGATATACGTTTCAAACGTCGCACGGAAAGTACAGTAGTAACAACGAAACACCTCAATTCGCAGCCACTGTGCGCCCGGAAGCCCAACGGCGCAAGCCGCTAATATTCTCCTCCATTACCACGGATAGCGGCTTGGTGTTTGTTACCTCCTCTAATATATCCTTCGATTCCAGCGTTCTTTTTTCCGCATGGGCGGAATACAACGCGGCAACGACAGCTTGTTCTATTTCCGCGCCCGAAAAGCCATCACATTGTTGCGCGATGGTCACCAAGTCGTACGAGCTTGGTGCCAAGTCTCGTTTTCTTAGGTGAACGGACAATAT
Organism: uncultured Chromatiaceae bacterium; assembly: GCA_945787615.1. Classification (GTDB taxonomy): domain Bacteria; phylum Pseudomonadota; class Gammaproteobacteria; order JAADHS01; family JAADHS01; genus CALZJI01. Next base: position 483 of record CALZJI010000124.1, read on the forward strand.
TTCTTGGCGCGTTTCATATGTCGGTAAATCAACAAAGAAGAGTTCGTCGAAGCGCCCTTTACGAACCAATTCTGGAGGCAAAGACTGGATGTCATTAGCCGTTGCCACCACGAAAACGGAAGACTTGTTCTCCGCCATCCACGTCAATAGTGTACCGAGCACTCTGCGTGAGGTGCCGCTGTCGTAATCGCCTGTGGCAATCCCCTTTTCGATTTCGTCCATCCACAAAACACAAGGCGCCATCACTTCTGCAGCTTTCAGTGAGTCCCTAATGTTCTTTTCTGTCTCGCCAAAATACTTGTTGTATAAGCGACCAAAATCGAGCCTTAACAACGGTACGCCCCACATCCCGGCTACGGCTTTCGCTGCCAAGCTTTTTCCGCTTCCTTGTATACCGACCAAGAGAATACCTTTGGGGACGTCTAAATTAACTGTTGTTGCATGCTTTAAAAAATGGGCTTTCCTGATATTCAGCCAATCCTTTAGACTTTGAAAACCACCAACATCCGATAATGCGGCCGTATCGTATTCAAACGTCAAAACACCGTCCTGGCTAATGAGTTCATATTTCGCGGCCATCACCTCAGGTAGGTCGCATTCCGTTATCGCTCCGTCATCGTAAATTGCGTTTCGAATTAATCGTCTCGCATCGCTCTCGGTAAGGCCCATAAGGTTCTGAACGAAGCGGTCCATGGTTTTTCGATCGGTTTTCGCTTTGAGTCCCTTGTTTTTTGTACTCCAAAGTTTCGCTTCATCGATAACGAGTTGTTTGAGCTTATTACTATCGGGCAACGATAACTCAAAGCTTGCACATAGTTTTTTTATTTCGTTCGGAATTTCAATTCGATGACTTAGCAGTACAATTGTATTTTCACTCACATATTGATCGAGCGCGATCTCCTTTAGAAGCCGAACGATAACGGGGTCATCCAAATAGGGGTGAAAATCGAGCAAAATAAGCACAGCGTCTCTGATGCCCTTTTTAATCATCCGTAGCATCTCTACGGGGTCGGTCGTGGAGTTTTCGTGAGCGCTACGATCTTGCAAGCTTAGACCGTCAACGTAGAAAGGCGAGACTTGACCCGCCCCACGTTTATACTGTAATCCCTCGGTGGTCGTCCATGTGTGTAAACTCTTTCCATTATTCGCGACAACCTTTTTGATTAGATCAATGGTGCGTTGTTCTTCGTGGCTTTCTATGGTGACAATGGGAAAGTGGGACCCCAGTATCAACTCCAAATCATGCTGCTCTCTCATGAAACACTCCTATTCACATCGACGCCGGTTTATTGGCACCGGGGCCAGTGTCGTTAGGCCCGCGATAACATTAGTAAATCGGCCGTTGGGCAGGAGCGCTTAAGCGCGAATTTGCGGCGACCAGGCAGATGTTGGTTTCTCAACAGAGTGCCAGGTGCGGCGCTAGCCCGACCGGTTATCGCTCGCGCATTACGCTACCCGTAATGGTTGCGTCGCTTGTATATGTCGCCTACAAGTGTGGGGGCGAAGTCCCTATACTTCGATGTAGGTGTATGTTTTTATATGGCGTTGAAGCGCGAGAAAAATGGAATGATGGGGGCCGCCCTACCGCTCCCTGGAGGCTCGAGCAACCGATTCCGTTGAATATTAACTTATTTTATTCAATTGGATATGATCACCTTCCCCATTATTGTATAGTCGAAGTAAGGCGTTTCCCGTATGCGCGAACGAATAACTTAGAACTAGAATCGACTAATTGACTTTAACTAGGCAGGCAGCGCAACCATGAGTGTAGTTTCCCATCGAAGCAGTTTGACATGCGCCTTTACGGCGATAACTCTTTTCCTATTTTCCCAAGCTGCGCAATCAGCTGACCCAAACCCGCAGAAGATTATGCAGCGCGTATTCGACCATAAGCGCGTCGAGGACCAAGATTCTACATTGACTTTTCGCTTTTTCGAGCCCGGTACAGCCGAGAAGAAACTCGTTTTTAGGATGCTATGGAAAAATGAGCATGGAAAAAATGGTTATTTAAATAAAGTGATGTTTTTCTCCGAATATCCTCCCGATCAAAACGGCGTCGCCTATATGTCCTGGTTGAGAGAACCAGGCAGTTCCAAGGAAGACGACAGCTGGTTGTATCTTCCCGAATTGCGAACCGTCCGGCGGATATCGCACCGCGATCATAAACATAAGCATGACGATGTATTCGGGAACTCTGTGTTAAAGCGCGTTCACCTCGACCCGCGGCCACCAGAATTGGACGGTCATTCGGTACTCGGTACGGAAGCGATCAATGGCCGAAATTACTATGTAGTGGAAAGCAGACCGATCGTGAGCAACAAAGCATACCCATTCAGCAAAACGGTAACGTGGGTGGATACGGAAACCTACACCCCACGCCGCGTCATGTTTATCGACCTGTCGGAGCTCCTCACCGCGGACATGGAAATCAGCTGGCTCAAGGAGAACGAAAAATGGATTTGGGAAAAGGTAAAGGGCTTCAATCCCACCAATGGCGCAAGAACACTGATCGAGGTCACCAATATAAAAGTGGATATAGGCCTCGAAGATACGCTGTTTTCTAAACGAACTATGAAGCGTGGCTTAAAGCGCGTCAAATAATGTCCTGAGTCTTTTATCACCAACCCGTTTTGAATACAATCGCGCCGTATTGTCTGCACGTGGAAATACCGGTTTCTCGCCCGCCCCTGTTAGAAATTGGCCCACCACCCCATGAGGGCGTTACATCTCTCGGAGATAGACTGGCGTTACTAATGCTTGAGGCGGGCAAAGGCTTCCGCCATCGCCGTTGCGGGCGTGTGGTCCTGTTTTTTGTGTCGTCTCGCCACATTGGCCTTTGCTCCTTCTCCTCCGGCGCGCCCTCTCCCGATGGCGTCTGACTGTTGCCCATGGGTCTCCTCGGCTAAGCGCATGGATAACGAAACACGCTTGCGTAGTACATCAACTTCCAATACCTTCACCTTGACTAGAGCACCTGCCTTGACGACTTCACGTGGATCTTTCACAAAGGAATCAGACATCACCGAGATATGAACCAATCCGTCTTGATGAACACCGACGTCAACAAACGCGCCAAAATTAGTCACATTGGTAACGACCCCTTCGAGAACCATCCCCGGTTTAAGGTCTTTCAAATCTTCCACGCCTTCTTTAAAAGCGGCAGTCTTAAACTCCGGGCGGGGATCGCGACCCGGCTTTTCCAATTCACGGAATATGTCACATACGGTAGGTTCGCCAAAACGCTCGTTGGTGTAGTCGTTGGCCGCCAATGTTGCCAGAAAGGCCTTGTCACCCACCACCTGGTCGATGGAGCGGTTTGATGTCTTGAGTATGCGTTCTATCACCGGATAAGCCTCCGGATGGACAGCGGATGCGTCTAAGGGATTATCGCCATTCGCGATGCGCAGAAAGCCGCCTGCTTGTTCGAAGGCTTTCGGACCAAGACGAGACACCTTAAGCAACTGTTTACGGTTCGAAAACGCGCCGTGCTCTTCGCGAAACGCAACGACATTGCTCGCCATTGCCGGACTCAATCCCGCGACACGAGATAAAAGAGGCGCCGACGCCGTATTGACGTCAACCCCTACCGCGTTGACGCAGTCCTCGACAACGGCTTCAAGCTTTCTGGCGAGCCGACTCTGGTTAACATCGTGCTGATACTGCCCTACGCCAATGGATTTCGGTTCGATCTTTACCAATTCCGCCAGTGGGTCCTGTAGGCGGCGAGCGATGGATACAGCGCCTCGGAGCGAAACATCCAATTCAGGGAACTCTTTCGCGGCGAGTTCCGATGCGGAGTAAACCGAGGCGCCCGCTTCACTGACGACAAGACCCGCAAGCTTCAATTCGGGATGCCGCTTGATGACTTCCTTTATCAGTCTGTCGGTCTCCCTCGAGGCAGTCCCGTTCCCAATACTGATGAGTTCAACGTCGTATTGTTTAGCCATGGATACCAAGGTCGCCATGGAACGGTCCCACTGTTTTCTTGGCGGATGTGGATAGATTGTAGTCTGCGCAACCAGTTTCCCCGTTACATCCACAACGACGACCTTCACCCCCGTGCGTAATCCCGGATCTAGCCCCATGGTTACGCGCGGCCCGGCAGGAGCTGCCAGGAGTAGATCCCGCAAATTCTCGCCAAAGACGCGAATCGCTTCTTCTTCTGCACGCTCGCGCACCCGCAGCGTCAACTCCGTTTCCAACTGCAGCGCGACTTTGACGCGCCATGCCCAACGCGCACTTTCATGTAGCCAACCGTCAGCATTTCTTCCCTCATCGACAATAGAAAAATGGGTCGCAATCATTACATCGCAAAGGCCAAGCGTGCGGCTTGAATCTAAATCATCCTGACCTTTGGTGCGAAGTTTCAACCGCAAGACACCCTCCTCGCGCCCGCGGAACAATGCCAACGCGCGATGCGATGGGACTTTACTAATCGACTCCGCGTAATCAAAGTAGTCACTAAACTTAGCTCCGGATTGTTCTTGTCCGTCGACGACTTTAGATTCGAGCACACCATTTTCCCATACATAATCGCGAAGCCTGCCGACCAGATCGGCTTCCTCCGCCACGCGCTCCGTAAAGATATGCCTTGCCCCTTGAAGAACGCTAGCAACGTCACTAAACCCTAGCTCTGTATTGAGGTACTCCGCCGCCACAACTTCAGGGTCCTGGGTGGGATCATTCAACAAACTATCCAAGACCGGCTCCAACCCCGCTTCTCTAGCACTTTGCGCTTTAGTCCGACGTTTCGGTTTAAACGGCGCATACAAATCTTCTAGGCGGGTTTTAGTGTCTGCGGCCAATATTGCAGCTCTAAGTTGTGGCGTGAGTTTACCTTGTTCGTCGATGCTCTTTATTACAGCCGCTTGGCGTGCTTCTAGTTCACGCAAGTAGGTGACCCGCTCCTCTAAAGACCGTAGTTTTGAATCGTCCAACCCACCCGTAACCTCTTTACGATAACGAGCGATAAACGGCACTGTCGCACCCTCATCGAGCAATTTAATCGCTGCTTCAACTTGTGCGATCTTTACGGATAGTTCATCTGCAATACACTGAGCAATGTTCATGACGTGGAAATTCCTCTGAACGATTCTTGGACAACTGGAAAGTCTAGCAAAGGATGAAGCGCCAAGCGTAATGCTTTTGTTCCTTTACCGAGACGCTATGGAGTACTCAAGCCCAAAATTAAGTAGACGTGATCGAAGATACCCAAACTCGAAACGGACTTCAGCGCGGATACAGTCGCGACCGATGGGTATATCGTGAACAACACCGCATGACCCAATACCCCGTACGGCGATGGCCGCCGCATTAACAAACGGCACGCTTGTAACCTTAAGGGCCGCGGAAAAAAATAATTATCCAACCTTGCTTGTCTTTTTACTCAGCTTCTGCGTTACGGCAATTGTTGCATATTCCAATATGCGCCACTTGCCGCGCCTTGAATCTGAGTAAAACTCCGGCGCAATTTTTGGATAATTATTATTTTCCGCGGCCCTAATTCGCCATTGAGGGTCATTTTGGTGACAAAAACGTGAACCGAACCCAAATCTCAAGCAGCACTGCCCAAGCGCTCGATTGTTAACGGCTACAAGGTCGAAATAAAAGCGTCCGCTTCTTTAATAGAAGCAGTCATGTCCGCAATCAGTTTCTGTACGTCATTCTCGATACTCACGACCTCCGCATCCAATCCACCAATAGCCTGAGCATTGAGATTATGTTTCAGGTATAAGACATGGTCTTGGAATTTTACTAACACCTTGTCCATGCGCTGCTCTGAGCGAACCATGGAGCTATGTAATTTACCGTATTTTCCACGCGTCTCCCTAAGCTTTTTGCTGCTATCGGCCTTAAACTTGGCGTTCGAGATTAACTCGATCTCCGTGCTCCATTCCTCGAATAGATCTTCGGCAACAGTATCAACTTTTCTTATGCGACTTTTAACGTCATCAGCACGATCCACACACTCCTCGTAATCGTCGTTAAGCGCATTATAGGTTTCCTCTAATTCCCCGCCATCAAAATCGTGAAGCTCCTTAAGGCGGGTCAACGCATCTTTAAATTGCTCCTGCGCCTCGGCTTGCTCATCCCGCGCGGCTTCAACATTGTCCTTCAATAAATCACGCTTATGCTTTCCTAGCTTCTCCCATGCCCCATAGTATGCGCTGCTACAGCCGACAATCCATAAACTGCACAGGATAATGAACCAACGTGCGAGCGAAGCATTGGTATATCTAGTCATTGTTCTCATTTTCTCTTTCCACTCATTAAAATTATACGATTTTTGTTACGTACTAAGGGTCACGGAAAAAACTAATTATCCAACCGTGCTTGTCTTGTCACTCAGCTTCTGCGTTACGGCAAGTGTTATATATACCCGTGGCGTTTGAGATTTAGGTGTCAATAGCACGCCCTCTTCATTCCATGTCTGCGTTGAAACTCCTCGCAATAGTCCGGCTATTACTCGTCATTTCGCCTTGCCACGAAA
>CALZJI010000125.1 GCA_945787615.1 uncultured Chromatiaceae bacterium
AAAGCTGTTCACGATGAGTAAATAAAACCGACCAACCGGAAAAATTGAGAGAAAATTATCCTTCTCAAAGTGAGCCCGTTCGTCCAACAGCACGTCCGTTGCGAATTATTGTGTGGCGCCCAAGAGCCGACGTAAAGGCGCGAACCGGCAAGCCATTGTCTAAATACCGCGAAAAGGGTTAAACTTTCGCGTTTGTGCCGATATAGCAAATAATCTTTAGCAACTCACGCTTATCAAACCCTTTACGGAGAAAGTATGCATGGCAAATAGCTATCTATTCACATCGGAGTCAGTGTCAGAAGGTCATCCCGACAAAGTGGCGGACCAAGTCTCCGACGCAGTCCTCGACGCCATTATTGAACAAGACCCTCATGCGCGCGTCGCGTGTGAAACGATGGTAAACACAGGGATGGTTGTTATCTCCGGAGAAATAACAACCTCGGCGTGGGTTGATATGCAGGAAGTAGTCCGCAATAAAATTAGAGAGATTGGCTACGATAATCCTGAAATGGGTTTCGATTGGGAGTCTTGCGCTGTTTTAACGTCCATTGACAAACAATCCTCGGATATCGCGATGGGCGTCGATGACTCCGAAGAACATGAGCAAGGAGCGGGCGATCAAGGTCTAATGTTCGGCTACGCCAGTAACGAAACCGACGTACTGATGCCCGCGCCTATCACTTTTGCGCATCGACTGGTCAAACGTCAAGCGGACTTACGTAAAAAGGGCGTGTTAAGCTGGCTAAGACCCGACGCTAAGAGCCAAGTCACGTTTCAGTACGAGGACGGTAAGCCGGTAGGTATCGACGCCGTCGTCCTCTCCACGCAACATTCGCCAGACATCGAATATGACATTCTAAAAGAAGCCGTCATGGACGAAATCATAAAACCCGTACTGCCGTCGGAATGGCTGCACAAGGATACCCGTTTTTACATTAATCCGACCGGGCGGTTCGTGATAGGCGGTCCCGTCGGCGATTGCGGTCTTACTGGCCGCAAGATCATCGTTGATACTTACGGGGGAATGGCGCGCCATGGGGGCGGTTGTTTCTCAGGTAAAGACCCATCCAAGGTTGACCGCTCGGCGGCGTATAAGTGTCGTTATGTGGCAAAGAATATTGTTGCTGCCGGATTGGCGGACCGTTGCGAAGTCCAAGTCTCCTACGCGATTGGTGTTGCGGAGCCTACCTCCATCACTGTTCAAACCTTCGGCACAGGCAAGATATCTGACGAACACATTACGGACCTGGTCCGCGAGCATTTCGACTTGCGGCCAAAGGCTTTGATCAAGAGCCTAAACCTATTGAGACCGATCTATACCTCGACAGCGGCCTACGGCCACTTTGGACGCGAAGAAATCGAGTTCAGCTGGGAAGCTACCGACAAGGCCGAAGCAATTCGCGAAGCGGCCGGCATAGGCTAGTCGGTCTACAGAATTCCCTGACGAGCGCCGCCGAACGCTACTGTTGGCGCAATATTAAACAAATATTGTGGTCACATCAGGGTAATAGCACACTTAACAGTTTAAACTTAGAAAATCCACCGGGAGTAAACTATGAGCAGCCAACCTGCGGAAAACCTTAAACCAGAATATAAAGTTGCGGATATTTCCCTCGCGGACTGGGGCCGCAAGGAAATTTCCATTGCCGAGACCGAGATGCCCGGTTTAATGGCATTGCGCGAAGAATACGCCGGCAAAAAGCCGTTACAAGGCGCGCGTATCGCTGGCTGTTTGCACATGACCATTCAAACGGCCGTACTGATCGAAACCCTCATCGACTTAGGCGCCGAAGTTCGTTGGTCATCGTGTAATATCTTTTCGACTCAGGACCAGGCGGCCGCGGCGATGGCCGCGGCGGATATCCCGGTCTTTGCGTGGAAAGGTGAAACGGACGAAGAGTTTTGGTGGTGTATTGAACAGACCATATTTGGCCCCAATGGCTGGCGCCCCAACATGATCCTTGACGACGGCGGTGACCTGACTCAAATAATGCACGAAAAATACCCCGAGCTATTAAATGATGTGAAAGGTCTTTCGGAAGAAACCACAACGGGCGTACATCGACTATACGAAATGATGCGAGATGGCACACTGAAAACCCCCGCTATTAACGTTAACGACTCCGTTACCAAATCGAAATTTGACAACCTTTACGGCTGCCGAGAATCACTACTCGACGGCATCAAACGTGCGACTGACGTCATGATCGCGGGTAAAATTGCCGTGGTGCTAGGTTACGGCGATGTAGGTAAAGGCTGTGCTCAAGCGTTCCGCGGTATGGGCGCGACCGTTTGGGTCACGGAGATCGACCCCATTTGTGCACTACAGGCGGCGATGGAAGGTTATCGCGTAGTCACGATGGAAGAAGCGGCGTCAGCAGGCGATATTTTTGTGACCTGCACGGGAAACGTTGACGTCATTGACCATGATCATATGCTAAAGATGAAAAACGAGGCAATCGTGTGTAACATTGGGCACTTCGATTCGGAAATCGACATCGCCTCACTACGTCAATACCCCTGGGATAATATCAAACCGCAAGTCGACCACGTCATTTTCCCCGACGGTAAGAAAATTATTGTGTTAGCGGAAGGCCGACTGGTAAATTTAGGCTGCGCCACGGGACATCCAAGCTTCGTCATGTCGGCATCCTTTACCAACCAAGTCCTCGCCCAAATTGAGTTATGGAACCACAGCGATAAGTATAAAAACGAAGTATACGTATTGCCTAAAAAGCTCGACGAAAAGGTGGCCCGGCTTCATTTGAATAAAATCGGTGCAACTGTAACAGCGTTAACGCCAAAACAAGCCGATTATCTCGGTTTAAACGTCAACGGACCTTTTAAACCCGAGCATTACCGCTATTAAAACGAGCGGGCGCAGTGGGGCATGCGTTGCCTCGCCGCCCCCGTTAACTGCTAACAGTCGCCCATGGAATCACAAAAAAGATTTAAACCTGAGTTTAGTTTCGAATTCTTTCCACCTAAAACCGCTGAAGGCGCCGCGAAATTACGGCAAACGCGCGAGGCGCTTGCCCAACTTAAGCCCAAATTCTTCTCGGTTACCTTTGGCGCCGGCGGAAGCACGCAACAAGGCACGTTCGAAACCGTTGTAAACATACAGCAAAATGGCTGCAATGCAGCCCCTCATTTGTCATGTATTGGCTCGACCAAGGAGAGCATTCGCGAGATATTGCGCCAATACATAGAAAACGATATCCGCCGAATTGTCGCATTGCGCGGCGACATGCCCTCGGGGATGCGCGAAGCGGGGAAATTTCAATACGCCAATGAACTGGTAGAATTTATTCGTAGCGAAACCGGGCATCATTTTCACATCGAAGTGGCCGCGTATCCGGAGTTTCACCCCCAAGCCTCGAGCGCCACGGCAGACTTATTGAACTTCAAGCGCAAAGTTGAAGCCGGCGCCGACAGTGCTATCACCCAGTATTTCTTCAATGCAGACGCTTATCTACGGTTTGTAGAAAGCTGTGAAAACATGGGATTGGAGCTACCCATTATCCCCGGCATTATGCCCATAACCAACTATACGCAGCTGGCGCGCTTCTCAGACGCGTGCGGCGCCGAAATACCCCGTTGGATACGTAAAAGGCTGGAGAGTTTTGGTGAAGATATGGCGTCATTACGCGCCTTCGGCTTAGACGTGGTTTCCAATCTCTGCCGCCAACTTCTAGACAGCGGCGCACCGGGTTTGCACTTCTATACAATGAATCAAGCCGGGCCCACAACCGCGATATGGCACAATCTGGAGATTTCAACGATAGCCAATAATTAGCTTTGCCACGTGCCCGGTTTTCGACTGCCGATGAGAATACCGCGTATTTATACCCCGATGCCCATAGCGGTTGGCGAAACCGTGACATTAGCCGACGATACGACCCATTATTTGACGCGCGTATTGCGGCTCAAGGCAGGGGCGCAACTTGTCATATTCAATGGCGAGGGAGGCGAATACAAGGGTACACTCAAAACCCTGCAACGCCGCTGCGCCCGCGTTCTAGTAGAACACTATAACGATGTCGATCGCGAATCGCCGCTGGTGCTAACCTTGGCGCAGGGGATCTCTCGCGGTGAGCGCATGACCTATACGCTTCAAAAGGCCGTTGAACTCGGCGTCAGGGAGATTCAGCCGCTATTTACCGAGCATTGCGACGTGCGACTTAATAACGATCGCGCCGAGAAGCGGCGCCAACACTGGCAAGGTATCGCCAACAGTGCGTGCGAGCAGTGCGGTAGAAATCGCGTCCCGGTGATAAAGAGTGCACAGATCGCGCTAACGTGGCTAGAAGCGCAATTGGCGACAAAAGACGCCGGCCACTTCAAGTTGGTTTTAGATCATCGCGCCAACTTCACACTGGCGCGCCTCGAGGGTAATCCAACCTCGGTTACGCTTCTGGCTGGTCCTGAAGGGGGCCTAAGCGATCATGAACTTGATCAAGCGATCCAAGCTGGTTTTACGGACGTACGTTTGGGACCGCGCGTATTACGTAGTGAAACGGCCGCTGTCGCCGCCTTAGCGGCCGTCAACGTGAAATGGGGGGATTTTAACTAAGAAAAAAATGCAGCTGCGGTGACCGATCGCCCATTCGTTACCCCTAGACGGGATTATTATTGTTCAGCGTAACCTATACGCTGCAGGACTCACGCACCGCGAGCTGCTGTCTCAACACGACTCCCCCTCTCGACGTCATTCAAGACATAAACAGTGTAATCACTACGTTTATTCAACCAGCTCGCGAGCTTTGCACCCTGTGTTTATCTTTATATGAGCCGACGCTATTGTTATCGGTAGCAAACATGAGTTTGCACGATTAATGCCAAATTCATTTTTGATTTTAATTACAGTTAGATAGCGCTAAATCACGCCACTGGAGCCCGCCCATTCAACGAAAACCGAAAATAATTCCGACACTGTTGGAAACCTCGTTACTGATAATAACTCAGCACGCCAATCCCAAGGTCTTGAGCCTGACTGGTGATATCTTCAATTTCGTCTTCGGATAAACCACATTGGGATAAAACGTAGTCCGCAATCTTTTCCCATTCGTAATCTTGAGGTTGTCCGCTTACGATTCGATGCAAACCCACCACGTGCTCGGCTATTTTAAGTATCGCCAACAAGTCTTTTAATTCGCTATCATCGTCGTCAGACTCGGCGAAGACCTCGGCGATACTGTGGTGTCGTGCGATGGCATCACACAACGCGCGAGGGAGTTTCCAAGACTTGCCGATATAAAATCCAACAACAGCGTGGTTCGTATCCACGAGCCGGTTCTCGGTATCAATGATACGCTGGTCGGACCCCGAGTATGCTTCTTGCAACACAGTAAGGTAGTTGGTGAAGCGGCTCATTAGCAGTGGGATTCCAGCATTGTGGAACAATCCTAACATGTAGGCCTGATCCGGCGACTTAAACCCGACACGCTTAGCGATTAGTGATGAAACCATGGCGATATCAGAGGCCGAGTCCCAAAAATAGACTAAAAATTTTACGCTCTCCTCCGTTAGGCTGCTTTGAGCCATTTCGCTACGCAACGACAGCGAGTTAAGGATATTTATAACTAAATCAATACCAAGAATGTTAACCGCTTCACGAATGGACGAAACATTAGGCGCCGCGCTAAAAATCGGGGAATTCACCGTTTTTAGAACGCCGCCAGAGAGCCCCGCATCTTGTTCAATTAAATCGGCTAAGGTCCTGATATCAGTATCCGGTAGCGCCAATTCCATTTGTATATCCGCCAGCACCTGCGGTGGCGAGGGAATCGTGATACCGTGTAGAAGCTTCTCGAGGTCATCGAGACTGATAGCCTGGCTCATAGACTGCCTTCCCAGTTCGTTCCGTTACATTCGATCCACATAGCAAAAAAACAAGGTAAGCCCTTTCTTGTTCCAACGAAATCATCGGGCTGCCGAGGGAAACCTTTAAACGGATTCCCTCGATACCCCGCATCGATTACCTTGTGTCCCGCACCTGCGTTACGTCTTCCGACTAGGCTAGAGGTCTCTCGAACACCAGGTCTTACGACTGTCGCTTGTACCGAGCACACCTAACGTTTCTTCCGTCCGCGCCGTTAAATGTGTGACATTCCTGTTAAAAACGCAAGTTTACTCCGCCGTCGCAAAAATTAAATGTGTTAGCCGATCAAAACACCCCGGTAACGCGAAACTAAAGCGTACGCGACCACGGACCGATATATTTACTAATTAATATAGGTATAAATTCAGGAGTCATTTGCGGATAAGCGTTATGGGTGTTGGTAGTCGACATTTACGAAGGAAGGAAGACTTCTCTCTTCTACGCCAGCGTGGCTTCACCTTGGTTGAGGCCGTCGTAACCATGGTTGTCGTCGGCATCCTAATTACAGCGGGTGTACCCGGTTTAGTGTCCCTAATAAAAAACAATCGCTTAGCCACCGATTCCAATGATTTTGTCACGGCGTTATACCTGGCGCGAAGCGAAGCGGTAAAACGCAATACCCGTATTACGCTCTGCAAGAGTTCAGACGGAAGCGCCTGCGCCTCGACCGGCAGTTGGGAAATGGGTTGGATAGTGTTTGTTGACGACGATGCTGACGGCAGTAAAGACGTGGGTGAGGAGCTATTGCGGGTACATGATGCTCTTGCAGGTACGACAACGCTGCGCGGCGAGGCAAGCGTTGCCAGCTACGTGTCTTATCTCCCTAGCGGAGAGGTGACCAGTAACGGCAAATTTTCATTGTGTGACGATCGTGACTTTATGGAAAAAACGCGGGGAATTGATATCAGTGTTACGGGCCGGGTGCGGCGCGGACTCGCCACCGAAGTGGGTGTTACGAGTTGCACACCCTCATAACGCTATAGACGAATCGACGGTACCCATGCACAAAAAAATCATCAAAGGCTTCACCCTCTTCGAGATTCTAGTGACCCTGATCGTTCTCTCCATCGGGTTACTGGGGCTCGCCCATTTACAAAGCCGTGGCATGGAAGGCAATCACAGAGCCTATCTGCGCAGCCAAGCCAGCCTCTTGGCCTACGATATGGTAGACCGCATGCGCGCCAATATGTGGGCCGTAGGCAACGGCAGTTACGACAGCATTACAGCGAAACCCGCCAATGGGGTCGCGACCTGCACTGACGGTACGGCGGGCGGTTGCACACCCGCCGAAATGGCAACCAATGATGCGTTCGAATGGTACGGTGCATTAACCACGGCTTTGCCATCGGGTTTTGGCACCGTTGTTGCCGGAGCGGGCAATCTGTTCACCGTTACGGTAATGTGGGACGACGACCGGACGAGCGCGACGGGGACGAACTGTAGCGGGGCAGACACCGATCTGAAGTGCTTTGTCGTTAGTGCGCGCTTATGAAAACACAAAACACAGCATACAGACTCCAAAACGGTTTCTCGTTGGTCGAGCTGATGATCGCCACTACCATTGGTCTTCTTTTAATGGTCGGCGTCACCCAAATCTTTTTAACGAATAAACAGACTTACCGCGTTCAAGAAGAGCTTTCTCGACTTCAGGAAAACGGTCGATTCGCGGCGTTGATATTGAAACGAGAAACCCGTATGGCGGGTTTTTCCGGCTGCGCAAGCGCTGCAATTGCGACGCCCAACATCATCGCAGACGTAAATGGCGATAACACCGTCGACCAAGTGGCTAGTTTGGCCACCGACGGTATCGATGGATACGAATATGCCGACTTACCCGTTGCGTTTAGCGACACAGAGACCATCACGACGGCGGATGTCCTTGCCGGCACGGATGTTCTGATTATTAAGAAAGCCGTTGACTCAGGCGTCAAACTTGATGGCAACATGGACGCTGACAACGCCCAAATACAATTGAATGCAGCCACAGCGGCGGGGCTCTTTCAAGCCGACGATGTCCTGATCATCTCCGATTGCACCAGCACGGATATTTTCGTGGCCAACAATGTTTCTAATGGGACGAAAAAAATCACCATCGCTCATCCCAATAGCGTCAATATAAGCAATAAGCTGAGCCAGACGTATAACGACGATGCGAGAGTCATGAAAATGGAAGTCATGGCTTACTACGTCGGCCCCAACGACCAAGGTGAGCCGGCCCTATTTCGCAAACGATTTGAAGGTTCGTCCGTTGAAACCGAAGAGCTCATCGACGGCGTGGAAGACCTGGAGGTTCTCTACGGGGAGGATACCGACGGGGACAGAACCGCAAACCGCTATCTCTCCGCTGGTGCGGTCAATACGGCAAACGTCGTCAGTGTGCGCTTAACACTCGTCGCCCGCACCCTGAGTGACAACGTGGCCGCAGACACCGGACCCTCGGGAGACAGGCGCATCCGGCGGACATACACGACGACCGTAGCAATACGAAACAAACTACCGTAGCGGTATATCGTAATCTCGAAACTAGAGTGGAAATGATGGGATTTAGAATACTCAAATTACGAAAAACACAAAACGGTTCTGCGCTAATCGTTAGCCTGCTATTTCTTATCGTGCTGACCATGTTAGGCCTCGTCGGCATGCAGACAACGACCATGGAAGAAAAAATGGCCGGGAATACCCGTGACCAATATCTTGCCTTTCAAAGCGCGGAGTCCGGCCTGAGGGATGCCGAATTGTTCCTAGAGAACGTCGTTACCACCGCGGCCTTCAACGGGACTAATGGGCTCTATAGTGCGGACGATGCCGAACCGAATTACTTTTCCGATAGCCCCTGGACGAATGCGCGGCTTGGCAACGCGGTAGCGGGTACGGCTGAAAGACCACGTTTTATTATCCAACATATCGTTGACATCGAGGATAACTCCAAACGCAGCCTTAATATCGGCGGCTACGGCAAACGAAATACGGGCGATATCACCGCGTTTCGAATCACTGTGCGCGGTACTGGCGGTTCCGATACGGCTCACGTTTATTTACAAAGCCATTACGGACGACGGCTCTAACTCCCTTACAGATAAAATATGTCCACGCACTACGACCGGATGCGCGGCGAGGTAAAAGCAATGAAGGCAGTCACGCGAGACACTCATCTTACAGGAACGAAAACGTCGCTGGGATCGCACAACACCATTTTTCGCTCAATTTTTTCGACTTTGGTCCTGGTCGCCACATGGCCGGGTGTTAGTGAAGCCGCGCCCGGCGCACTATCCGACGCGCCCCTTTACGTCACCAACAACGTAAAACATAACATCATGCTGGCCATCGACGACTCGGGCAGCATGGACTCCGAAGTATTATTTCCCAACAACGACGGCGCCTTATGGTGGGACCCTGCAAACAAGAGCTTCGCCGGCATTGACGGCGCATTGAATTTCGGCGCGGGCCTGAAGAAGTTCGTCTACCTGTTTCCCAACGGAACAGGGGACGGAAACCGCGTTTATGCCGACTCCAGTGGTCACTTCGCCATTCCACCCTTACCGCAGTACGCATTTGCGCGTAGCCCCGACTACAACAAAGCCTACTTTAGCCCCGACGTAACCTATGACCCTTGGGTAAGCTATTCTGGCCAAACGTTCTCAAATATTACGCCTACAACCGCACCGTCGGACCCCGTCCGCGGCAGCGCCGTCGTCGACTTAACACAAAATATTGAGTCCGGCTTAACGGATCATATGTATAAATTTTACGACGGCATGGTGATTCCCGCGGGTACTTATTATCGTGACGGTGCCGCATGGGCGACCGCCGTAACGGATATTTCAATAACCAGCGAAAAAACCATTGGCATTCGCTACACGCCCGCGGTGTATTACCGAAAAGACAAAACGGGCGCATTTAGCCTAGCCAGCGGCACGTATAACTGTAAAGACCCCAAAACTAGCCTCTATTCGGAGTTCCACAAAAATCCTGGCGCATTCTCCAGCGGCAACGTTGACGCGCTGGCTCCCGACGGCGCCTGCTTGAAGAAGTTTACCCTAGCCGCTGCCACGGCTGAGATGCAAAACTTTGCTAATTGGTATAGTTACTATCGAAAACGCCACATGGCCATGCGCAGCGGCGTGGGCCATTCCTTTAACGGCATGAGCGGCATACGAACGGGATTGTTCACGATTAACGAACGCAAAGATGTCACAATGCTGGATTTCGACACCCAGCGTGATACCTTCTACAGTACGCTATACGGATTAGTAGGTAGCGGCGGTACGCCTAACCGGGAGGCGCTAAAACACGCGGGCGATCAATTCAAACGGACGGACGCCGGCGCGCCCGTTACCGAAGTCTGCCAAAAATGCTTCACCGTCCTGTTCACAGACGGCTTCTCAACCACGTGGGATTCCGGCGTCGGCAATCAGGATGACGCTAAAGGCGCCCCTTACGAAGACGCCTATGACTCAACGATGGGGGACATCGCAATGAAGTATTATGCGGAGAACTTGCGACCGGACCTTTTGGAAGGACAAGTGGCTACGTCACCGGGTTGTACCGACGCCTCACCGGACCCCGAACTGGACTGCAACAAAAACATCCATATGAACACCTACACGGTCGGCCTGGGCGCCAAAGGGACCATCTTTGGCGGCACGCATAATACGGTTGGCGATGCTTACGCCACGGCACCCGTTTGGCCTGATACTAATGCCGCCCGTGACCCGCGGCAAATCGACGATCTCTACCACGCCGCCGTCAACGGTCGAGGCGAGATGTTAAGCGCCGAGACGCCGGCGGACATCGCGACCAGGATGAGAGATGTACTCGCCGACATTCTGGCGCAAACGGGGTCGGCTGCGTCAGTCACTTTCAACGCGGGCACTCTGGGGGCCAACAGCGCCGTCTATCTATCGATATTTGACTCCAACAGATGGAGTGGCGATCTGTTAGCCTATCAACTGGACCCAGCATCGGGCGACGTAGCCCAATCCACGAGTTGGCGCGCCGCAGCCCGCTTGGACGCTAAAGCGCCGACGGACCGGTATATTTTAACTCACAACGGCAGTGATGGCGTACCTTTCGTATGGAGCAGCGTTTCAGGCACAAGTATCGCCAATGATTTAAAAACCAATCCCAGCGGCGGACAAGACAATGCGTCCGAGGCCCAAGACCGTTTGAACTTCCTGCGCGGCGATCGTACTCACGAGGGGAAAAAATTCCGGGTAAGAGACAGCGTCCTGGGCGACATTGTTCACGCCGGTCCCGTGTTCGTCGGAAAACCGGAACTCAACTGGCCCGACACGCTTCCCACTGGAACGAAGTATTCTAGCTTCAAATCGAGTAAAAGTAATCGCAAAAAAGTCATATACGCCGGCGCCAACGACGGTATGTTACACGGCTTTGACGCCAACAGCGGCGAGGAACTTCTCGCGTACATTCCCGGCGCGCTTTATTCAACGGACATGAATGACGGTTTACATTATCTGACGAATCCGCTTTACCAACATCGCTTTTACGTGGACCTTCAACCCGTGGTCTCGGACGCCTATATCAAAAGCAGCAGCGGCGGTTCCAGAGGTTGGAAATCAATACTTGTCGGCGGCTTACGAGCCGGCGGCCGAGGCCTTTTCGCTCTGGATGTTACTGATCCGACCAAATTCACCGACTCGGGGACTAACGCGCAAGATATCGTCATGTGGGAATTCACCAGCGCCGACGACCCCGACCTTGGCCATAGCTTCAGTAAACCCGTCATTGTTCCCATTAAAGTCGGTGCAAGCACGGTTAAATGGTACGCGATGTTTGGTAACGGTTACGAAGACGGCCCCGACGGCAGCGGCGTCGCCCAACTGTTTATCCTGGACCTCGAGGGCAGCCTCGACGATGGGACGTGGGATTTAGGCACGGATTACTACAAAATAAGCACCGGCGCGGGCGGGACGGGCGATCGAAACGGGCTTGCCTCCCCCGGAGTCGTTGATCTTGATAGCGACGGCGCCGCGGACCGCGCCTATGCCGGCGACCTGCAGGGAAAGTTGTGGGCGTTTGATCTATCCAGTACTACGCCCTCAAAATGGGGCATCGCCGATCACAAGGGCAAAAAAGCGCCCATACCCTTGTTTACCGCCGGAAGCAACCAAGCCATCACAACGGCACCCCAAGTGATAAAGCACCCCACGGAAGATGACGCGGCCAACAACCAGCCCAACGTGTTATTGTTTTTCGGAACGGGGCAATATCTCACGGAAGGCGACAAATCCAACTCTTCGCAACAGTCGTTTTACGGCGTTTGGGACTCCGGCAGTAAAGGCTTGACGCCCTCCAACCTCGAGGAGCAGACATTCGTCTCAGGATTTCCCGAAGACGTGCGTGTCAACACCGATACCGCCGTGTCCTATTCCAATACGGACGGATGGTACATCGACTTACCTACGACCCGCGAGCGGGTCGTGACAGATGCCGTTGTTCGGGGCGATATCGTCTATTTCAACACCATGATCCCCGATTCGAAAGCCTGTTCTTACGGCGGAACCGGCTGGCAAATGTCCGTGAAACTCATTAACGGCGGGCGGCCGTCTGAGCCAGTGTTCGACTACAACAACGACGATAGAATCAACGACGACGACAAAGTCGCCGACAGCGGCGGCGATGAAGAACCGCCGAGCGGCAAGAAATTCACGCGCGGCCTGCCGACGTCTCCCAACTTCCTGGGCGACAAACGCTATACCCCTGGCACCAAGACAGGCTCAGGGGACGAAATAGAGGTGGATGAGGTGGAGAGTCTTAGCTCAGACGTGGGACGATTTTCCTGGCAAGAGCTATTCCCCAAGTGAGGCCGAACAAGTGAAGCCGAACAACCGTTAAGCACTGCAGGAGCGCGCAAACGCACGACGAAACGGGCAACAAACCCGTTTCGTCGCGGCCAAACCACGGCATAGAGAGGATATCGGTAGAAGCGACCGCAGCCCGCCACTGACAGTCTCGCCCACTGCACTTCGCCATCCTCCATCAACCCACTAATGCGGCGGTAAAAACCTCGGCAGTTCTACATGAAACACATTGGGTTCGATGGTCGTTTTACCCGCTGCATCGGTTATCGCTACACTATAGGCGCCTAACGGTGTTCCTTTAGGCAACGATGCGACCCATTTAGTACCATTAATCCGCGCTATATTTATTGGCGGCAGGGGTTTTACCGCATTAATGGCTCGCTCACCGGCCAGGTAAAAGGTGCCCTCGTGGGCAACAAGCTGTGTGATAGGGCTGGTCAGCGGATAATGTGTGTTCACTTTCAGTAGGTACGACGCTAGGACATCTAAGACCCAGAGCCCTGATCCGTTGGCGGTCACAATGAGTTGGCCATCGACGACATCCACGTCACGCACGTCTTGGTCCATAGCGGACGACGAAACACGCGATAGCTGATCATTTTGTAATGTGTATACGGCGAGCCCTTGGCCGGCCTCAAAAACGTACACCGCCTCGTCTTGAACGCGTAGCAGCGTAGCCGCCTCATCTAACCGATAGCGATTAGATAACCTCGGTTGCACCGGGTCTGCAACCCCGAGTACGGAAAGATCTTTGCCATCGGCGAGCACGTATAACTTATCATCGTCTAGCCAATGGTCGGTAACCTGAGCGCGATAACGGCTCACTACGCGTGGTCGACGCGGATCAGCGACATCGACGACAATAATCCCCGTCTGAGCCGTCGCGAGGTAAAGCGCGCTTTTATACCCACGAATCCCCGTGGGTGTTTCGTTTGTTGCGATGCTCGCAACCCGACGGGCGTGGAAGGAATTACTGACATCGACAATACTCAATGTTCCATTGGCAGAAACGACGTACGCAAATTTATCCTCCAGAACGATACCCGTAGCATTACCCACGCTGTCAACACCGGTGACCCAAGTTGGGTTCAGCGAATTGTTCACGTCAAACACTTGAAATCCGCCTTCGCCTTGGGCCGCGAATACGACGTCACCCTTGGCAGCCACCTGTTCGACACGACCCCGGTGGTGGTAACTATCCACTAGAACAGGACGTGATGGATGACGAATATCCACTACGGAGAAACCACCCCACCAGTCCGTGACGTAGGCAAACTCATCCTCGATATTGACGCCCCATGCGGCGCCCACCGTATCGTAGCTTCCCACAATAGAAGCCTTTTGCGGAACCGTGATGTCTATCACGTGTACGCCAGCCAACCAATCCGCCACGTAGGCGTAGTTTCCCTGCAAATCGATACCGCGAGCGTTGCCCGGTGTCGCAACATGTCCCGCTTTTTTCGGTGCAGCCGGATTCGAGATATCGACGATGTAGAAGCCCTGATCGAAAAACGCAACATAGGCATAGTGGCCGCGTACAACCACATCTTCCGCTCGACCGCCGGGATTGAAGGCGCCGAGATGACGCGGTTGCTGAGGATCGCTGATGTCAACAATGAGCAAACCACTCTCGTCATCGGCAATAAAAGCCGTGCTTCCAACCACCTCAATCCCCCACGCCATCCCGGGGGTGTCAACGCTCACGACCATGCGGGGCGTGGTGACGTCGCTCACATCTATAATTTGGAAACCGCCGCGATGCCCGGCAAGATAAACGTAATCATCGACGAGCTTTGGGATATAGGCCAAACCCGGCGTGAGAATAGTGGAGACTTGCTTAGGGCGACGTGGATTGCTCACGTCGATGATCTGCATTCCGTGATCATCATCGGCGACGAACGCGTAACCATCCCGTACCGCGATACCCTTAGGCGATCCGGGAGTATGGAAGCTAGAGAGCAGTACGGGGCGTTGCGGATCACTGATGTCATAAAGATGAATTCCCGAGAACCAATCCGCAACATAGACGATATTGTCCAAAATAACCGCACGCCGTTCTCCGCCGGCATTGACGCCACGCCCTACGTCCAACCCTTCGTTACTAAATTGTGGTGGTTCGGCAGAAAAATCAACGTAGTGAAGGGTGTCATCGGTCGCGACCAACACATCCGTTCCTGCAGGAGAGAACGCTGCAATCTCAGAACGCGTGGCATATGTTGCAAACATCGTCGGCATTTCGGCTAAAGCGACGTCGACAACGATCACATCCCCGCGCCGGTTGAAGACCATTGCCCGCTCCCCGGAGACCGCAACACGCACGGTTTCACCGAGTTTGCTATGGCTGCCCAACCAGCGCGGATGCGTTGGCACCGACACATCTAATACCAATAAACCGGAGTTACCCAACGCGACGAAGGCATGGTGTTGGTGTACGGCCACGTCAACCGCACGCCCAGTGGTCTGGTAGCTTGCAACAATCTTTGGGGCGCGTTTATCCGTAACATCCAACACCAACAAGCCGTCTTGACCGGCGGCGAGAAAGGCATAGTCGTCAGCGACGGCGATTCGGGTCACGGGGGCATTCAAGGGATAGGAAGCCAGCTCGCGCAGGATGTCGCCTTCGCCTCTATCGTGGATTTGCAGCGTGTCGTTAGAAAGGAGCAAATAAACAAAATTAGCAGAAACGGAAATCGCCTTCACGGGCTCCGTTGCGGAGTATTGCTCTACAATCTTCGGGCTTGTCGGTTTCCGTATATCAAAAACGACAATACCGCCGTCTTTTTTGACAATGTATGCAAAGTGACGGTCAACGGCCAGGGAAGCGTAACCCTCGTCCAAAAGACTTTGGCCCACAATCTCGCGCTTCGTCATATCAACGATATAGAAGCCGCCTTCCTCGCTCACCACATAGGCGAAAACATCACTCACAATAACATCGCTTATCGGTGAAGGTATCCTTAGCGTACCGTTCAGGAAGGGCCCGCCGGGAACGACAGAAAGTTTCGCATCGACTAAGCCCTCGCTGAGGCTAATTGTCACCTCGGCCGGGCGTCCATACATGACCGAGTTCGGCTCAACGGATGTGATCTTCAAACCACCTTGGCTGTAACCCAGTTCTGGGAGTAAGATAATAAATACCAGTCCGGGCAGAACTAACAACTTCCGAACGATCGAACACACTATGGTTTCCCCCCCAAGGGTTAGCGGAAAAGCCACGCAGCCCACTTTGCCAACACTTTTATATATACCCGTGGCGTTTGAGATTTAGGTGTCAATAGCACGCCCTCTTCATTCCATGTCTGCGTTGAAACTCCTCGCAATAGTCCGGCTATTACTCGTCATTTCGCCTTGCCACGAAA
>CALZJI010000126.1 GCA_945787615.1 uncultured Chromatiaceae bacterium
CCGCAGATTGGCGTGCCACCGATGAAAGGTCTACAAGGGGTCGTGGTCGGTACTGAGATATTTCGGCGTACCCATTTTCGATATCGCAGTGTTAAACATGCGACAAAG
Organism: uncultured Chromatiaceae bacterium; assembly: GCA_945787615.1. Taxonomy (GTDB): domain Bacteria; phylum Pseudomonadota; class Gammaproteobacteria; order JAADHS01; family JAADHS01; genus CALZJI01. The sequence continues at coordinate 109 of CALZJI010000126.1, forward strand.
ATTGGGCCCATCCACGGCACCTGCCTGGATGCCAAAGCCAATAATCCGTCGCGTGTACTGATCCATGACAACCATCACCCAGTGTGATTTCAAAAGGATGGATTCACAGCGAAATAAATCCACTGACCAAAGGCTGTCCTTGGCGTGTCCTAAAAAAGTAAGCCATGACGGTCCGCTACCGCCAGAATTCGGATGGTAATGTTTGGCGAGAACACGTCGAACAACGTCTTTATCGATTTCGATGCCAAATACCGTTGAAATTAGCTGCGCGATGCGTGGGCAGCCGTAACGTGGGCTGCGTTGTTTCAATTCGACAATTGCGCGAATCAGTTCCTTGGATGGGCCTTTTGGTCCGGGCTTGGCCCTTCTTCGCGATGAAAACAACAGATGATATTTACGGTTAACCAAGATCTTATGAAAGTGCAGAAAAGTGGAGGTCTTGAGGATGACATTACTTCTGAGAAGACGCTTCGGGTTTATGAACAGCGACCAAAACCCAAACAAGAAACGATCCAGAACACTGAGATTGGGCGCCCGCCGTCGGGTTCGATTGAGCACGATGAGTTGATGTTTGACGAGCAGGCTATCTGCTACGACGGCCCGTGCACCACCCGGACCCACCAGTTTTGCGAGTGTGGTAAGGAAATGAACAACAAGTAATAACACCGTTCTCATAGGCGTCGATATTACTTGCGTTTGAGATAATTACAAGACTAGCAAAGCGACTGTTTTTAGGCGAGAATTAGCAATTCGGTGCGCCACGAGGCGCATCATCACTAGCGGTTGAAAGAACCGCCGCAGAAGCACAGACCCAGGGTACTGCGTACCGAGTCTTGAGTTTACGGAGGTAACGACATGAATTAAGTGTAGACAGGAATACTGTAGGCCGTAAGCCTGAGGCTGAAGTGATTGAGCTCCGTAAATAATATCTTTTAGGTAGGCCGATGAGTTCGAATTCTCAGAAGGCAACACCTTTCATACCGACAATGGGCATGGTATGGATAGCTACCTCGGAGTCGAAGAGCATGGCATGCAGTAAAAGTGATGATGTGA
>CALZJI010000127.1 GCA_945787615.1 uncultured Chromatiaceae bacterium
CACAAATCGACGTGTTGGACGAGTCGTGCCGAATACCGTTGCTCACCCTGCAGGCGAGCGACGGTTCTATTTCAATCCGTTGAGCAACAAGCGCTGAAAGCTTATTGCTGACCGCTGACGGCTTTTTCAAGGATCAAGCGAGATCGCGTGGATACTGTGCGAAATGCGGGCTAGCAGCTCAGCTAATCATTACCTTGAAGACAATCTAGAAAAGTGGAGACAAAAGATGATGAATTATGGTAATTAACCCGGTACCGAATACAAATGTTAATGGATGTGCTACGGTAGTTAGGGCTCGCGAAAAAATAACTTCGTATTTATCGCGCCCAGTTTCGGATCAGATTTGGACAATCCGATTGAGCAAAACCGCAGGACTAGCCCGGCAAATTCGAAGTTATTGCGATTGAGGATTGTTCAACGATGGCCCGAAGATGGAAGGCCAAAATCGTAAGTTATTTTTTCGCGAGCCCTTAGGGACTTTAAAATCAGGTGAGATGATGGCCAAAACCATCGCGGTTGTAGAGGATGAACCAGTCATCCGCGAAAATTATGCGGATGCCTTTAGAAAACACGGGTACCACGTTCAGATTTTCGCCGATCGACGAGATGCGTTGGACGCATTTGACAATAAATTGCCTGATCTCGCATTGCTGGATATCTGCCTACAGGATGACATTGACGGCGGATTCGAACTCTGCCGCGCGCTACGGGCCATGTCCGCCACCTTACCCATTATCTTCTTGACCGCTCGTGATAGTGACCTTGATGTCATCTCCGGTCTACGACTAGGCGCGGACGACTACCTCACCAAGGATATTAGCATTAACAATCTTTGCGCCCGTATCTCGGCTTTTTTCCGACGGCTCGATGCATTACAAACCTCTTCCGCGGTCGATACACTATTGCATCGTGGAAAACTTAGCTTAGATTTGGATCGTTTAACGGCATCCTGGGGCGAGTGGCCTGTGGACCTAACGCTGACAGAGTTCTGGCTCGTTCACTCGCTGGCACGACGGCCTGGGCACGTAAAAAGCCGCGAACAACTCATGCAGGACGCTAAAATCGTTGTCGATGATGCCACGATTACCTCGCATGTAAAGCGGATACGTAATAAGTTTGCCGCCATCGACGCGACGTTTTCCAGTATCGATACCGTATATGGGATGGGTTATCGTTGGCTCGAGGAGAGCGTTTCTTCGCCGAGCAACCCGACTGGCGGGTTTCGCTCCCCATAAACCAGGAGCAACAAAAAAATGCTAACGGTGAACGCCGCTTTATGTTCACTCTCCCTGGCCAAGACGTAGACCCATCGCGGATAGGCTTTCCCAAAAAAGTGTGCGCCACACTCTCACCAACACGTACCGCGTAAACGTTACGGACCTGCCCTTGAAAAAATACCTTTCTATTGGCTTTCGATTTATTGGTCGTCGCATGTACGTAAAGCGGTTTTCGAATGGAGAGCATAGCAAGTGCGATATGACTAATTTCGAGAACCGACATAAAATAGACAATCATTCCTACCGCCTAGCCTGCTAAAGATGATGCCTCGATCACCGCACCGATTCGCTCTCAGTATACGAAACAAATTATTTCTGGTCTCACTAAGCTTATTGATTATTCCTTGGCTCGGATATCGTTACATCCAAGATATGAGCGACTACCTCCGCGACAATCGAGAGCAGGCCCTACTCGAACGTGCACGTATTATCGCCGCGGCTTTACATGACCGCGAACATTTATTTTACTCCTCCGGTGGCGACCGTGTGGGAAACACGGCTGGGCATCTTTACGTACGGCCACTCCAAGCGCCAATGACCCTAGACGGTTACGCGGATGACTGGCAACTCTATCGAGAGCGTCAGCAAACGCTCACCGCCCATCGCAATGGTACATCGAGCGAACCGCACGATGCACCATCCTTGAATGCAACATTCATGCTTGGCAGTTATGCGGGAGACTTGTTTATCTTGTTTGAAGTTTCCGATGACGATGTTATGTACCGCCAACCCAATGATCCTGTCGGAACGCTAAACGACCATCTACACATCTCTTACGAGGGCCCAGGCGGAACCATCGCCCGCCATCGGCTTTCCACATCTGCACCCGGCTGGGTAACCGTTGAGCGGCTTACCCTTGACGGCACCGCGTCAACGAAGTCTATACCAATTTCGCCGATAAAGGCGGAATGGCAGGAACACCCCTCGGGTTACAACGTCGAAGTCAGCATTCCGATCTCTGAGATCGGCGCGAGACTCGGTTTCTCGGTTATCGACGTCGACGACGACCAAAGAGAACATAGACCATCCACAGTGGCGACAATTCATCCGGCTCATGAGGGCGAACTTGGAACGATTATCGTACCTTCTCCTGAGGTTGGCGCATTGTTGAAACGACTGGAAATTGCTTCGTCGCGTACCTGGGTCGTTGACGAAAACTATCGCGTTATCGCACTTACCGGGCGATTTAACCCACAAAGGCCCGGGCTCGATGAAATACCGGAGCGTAACAGCATCCCTGACGAGAAGCTCCAGGCAACTGCATTGTCGGCAGTGACGCGAATATTCTACAACCTCATTCTCAGGCAACCCGCGACCGAGTTCCAAGACGACCGTTTTTCCGCATCCCGTTTGGACAGTGAAGAAATGAAGTTAGCATTAAACGGACAAGCCGCCACCCGCTGGCGTCAAACACCTGATAACCGAGTCAACATCCTTACGGCAGCCTATCCTATCAAGAGCGGTAAACGGGTGATAGGCGCCGTCGCGCTCGAAGAAACCAGCAATAGTATACTGTTGCTGCAAAATCGTGCTATGGAGATCCTGATAAACCTCAGCATACTTGCATTTCTTATCGCCACCACGATACTCCTTGCATTCGCTTCTCGACTTTCGTGGCGAATACGACGGCTACGCAACGACGCGGAAAGCGCCGTGTCGAGTGACGGCAAAGTGCGAGGTTCGATAAGCGCTTCAGCGGCTAGCGATGAGATCGGCGACCTTTCCCGTAGTTTTTCCGATATGGTTTCGAGGCTAAATGACTACAACCGATATCTCGAAAGCATGGCCAGCAAACTCTCCCACGAGATTCGCACCCCCCTTACAGTCATACGTTCCTCATTGGATAACCTCTCCTCGGCAGAGCTTAACACCTCGACCCATACCTACGTAGATCGCGCTCGAGACGGCCTGCTTCGACTAAATAATATCTTGACACGAATGAGTGAAGCCACGCGTCTTGAACAAACTCTCCAACAAGAACAGCGCGATAAGTTCGATCTCAACGAGGTTGTAGCGGGTTGCGTCGCCGGCTACAAACTGGCCTATCCTCACCAGACGTTCATACTGGATATCGACGAAAGTAGCACGCCCGAGCCGACGACAGTTGACGGCGCCCCAGATCTTATTGCACAGCTGTTGGATAAACTTGTTTCTAATGCCGTTGAATTTTGTGAAAAAAATACATCAATTGTAATCAGCCTTAGGGCTAAAGACGGCCGTGCGAAACTTTGTGTCGTTAATGAGGGTCCACCACTCCCCGACGAAATGCAGCAAAGTCTATTCAATTCTATGGTCTCCATCCGTAACAGAAAAAGCGATGATCCACATCTTGGTCTAGGTCTGTATATTGTTAGGTTAATTACTGAGTTCCACAATGGAACAGTGTCTGCTTACAACCTAGACAGTAAATCCGGTGTCACATTTTGCGTAACACTGCCGCGTGTCGCCTAAGCATTGCCATTTTATGTCATTTTTCGCTTTCGCCTCGCCTTATTTCGACGACTAGATCGCCCGTTTCCTCCTGTTTAATACACCCTGTGAACCAATCCATTAGCACTCACGGGTCGAGTGAGACCCTCACCATGGAGGAATACTCTAATGAAACAACGAACACGCAACACTGCCGCGAGAAACACTTTGTTAATGGTTTTCTTACCCACCGCATTAATTACGGGGTGTGCCAGCAACAGCGCTGAAACTGCGTTTGTCAAAGGGGACTCATCGCTCACCTCTATCGTAGATTCTCAGCCAACAGAACCATTGACTAGCATAAGTTTCATAACAAATCCGAGCGAAAATATTGAAAGCCTGGCATCCGCCCACGAAATTCCGCGCGATACCGTTGGCTCTGAACAAGACACAATCGCAACAAAGGACAACAGCCACGCAATCGATCAACAATCCGATGAGTACATGATGCACGCAGCGATCAGTTCCACTGAACTTAACGAGGAAGGCAACAACGTCGAAGTTGACAATTTTCTAGAGGGCGGCAATTCAGTGAATAGTATAGACAACGACGTTAAACAAAGCGAAGAAACCGACACATCGACGCAAACACAAGAGGCGCAACGAAGTCAAACCGATGCCGAGCAACCGGTAACTGCTGAGATAGCCGAGGCGCTTCCGCCGGAGTTTCACATCCTTCACTTTGATACGAACAGTACCGAGGTTCGCGCCGATGACCTCGACCGCCTTACTGAGCATGCACGGTACTTAATGGCTCATGCGACTGCAAGGCTCGTCATCAGTGGTCATGCCGATACGCGGGGGTCTCAAGCCCATAATAAAATGCTTAGCCAAAAACGTGCCGCAGCCGTCGCCCATCTCTTAGAAAAAATGGGTGTAAACGAGAAGCAACTCGAAATCCAAAGCTTTGGCGAAGAAGCGCCGGCTCGCGATGTGGCGCACCTCGAGGAAAATCGCCGCGTCGAACTTACCTACGATGAACCGACATTATTAACCAAACGATAGAGTATCTACCCTCGTGTGTAGCATAAGCCGCTTATTCTGTTCTGGTGGAATAAGCGGCACGTGTCGTTGCAGCGGAGTTTGCACGCCTGCTCTTGATCGGTCTACGTTGCAGCGTTCCCCCATCCCTCGACTTAGGGCTCGCGCAAAAATAAGTTTACATTTTTGAGCGTTGAGGCGCCCGCCTGGCAAAGCTACCGCGTCCTCGGCAACTGCGTCCTGCGTTGCCCTACCACCTACATCCCTGTAGGCGTG
>CALZJI010000128.1 GCA_945787615.1 uncultured Chromatiaceae bacterium
GCCTGCCACCAAGGGCGAAATGTTGGCGGAAACTTGTTCCAAAAGTTTGGCGTATTTGGCAATTATTTTGAGGATCGTGGGGGTATCACCGAGGCAGACTTGGGTCGATTTAATGTCACTCAAAACGAGGAAGACCGTCACGTTTTTCGAGTACCTTCGTTACGGCTGGCGGTGTTAACACCTCCGTATTTTCACGATGGTTCTGCCAAGACGCTCCAAGATGCCATTACCGTAATGGCATATTATCAGCTCGGTCGTAATATACCCGAAAATGACATTGCTCGTATTATCGCGTTTCTGGCCACGTTGCCCGGGGAATATAACGGCGAGCCAGTCTTCACCGGGACGCGGAGATAGGCCCAATGGCGCGGACCTCAACATTGATCGTTCGTTTGATCATTGGCATGGGCGGCGTTCTCATTCTTTCGTTATTGTTCGTTAAGACCCAAACCGTCCCCCCCGA
>CALZJI010000129.1 GCA_945787615.1 uncultured Chromatiaceae bacterium
CCTCTTCTTCAGCCCATTCTGCCGCCACAAACAAACTCCTTTTGCATGTATAACGATACAGAAGCTTAGCACATTGTCTTAACGTTCAGACTTATGTATAACGATGTGACGTCCATGTAGGTAAAGCTTCCGCGTCCTGCTCTCGCTCCTTACCTACGTCCATGTAGGTAACGCAGCCAGGCGAGATGGATCGATGTCCAAGATGTGAATTAATTTAGACGCGAGCCCTTAGGGTACGACTTGAACCTATTCCGTAATTCCTGAATAATGAGGTTAGGGCCGCGGAAAATAATAATTATCCAAAGATTGCGCCGGATTTTTGCTCAGATTCAAGACGCGGCAAGTGGCGCATATTGGATTATGCAACACGTGCCGTAACGCAGAAGCTGAGCGAAAAGACAAGCAAGGTTGGATAATTAATTATTTCCGCGGCCCGTAACTTAAGCCGCTTTATACTATTTACTGACTGGGAATATTACATGGTAACCTCTAAATATTTCGGTATGTCCTTAAACGAACGCCTGGCCGCGGCGGGCTTGCTAGAGCAATTTTCCGCCGCCGTCCAAAACAAAAACGAAACGTTGATGCTCGACTTACTGGTTAAAGTCGAGTATACGCAGGCTCAAGCGCGAGACACGGCGAAGAGCCTAATGTTAGATCCGGAAAGCTATCACGCCTGATAGCCGTAGTCACTCTCATGCGTCGTAGATCGACGGTCACAGCGACGCTTAGTGCTGCAGAAACGCCTAGTTCGCCTAATGCAGGCGATGTCATTTTTTTATTTACTGATGTAGGCCACCTATGGCCTACCGCCTTCGGGCGGTTGCGGAGCTGACCTGGTCTTCTTCTTTCAAGCATCATGCGAGACCAGACGTGGCTTTGAACTTTTCTAGTGAGCCATCGCAATGGAACGGGTTTTCTTCTGCGAGTGGAGCGAACTCTTAAAAAATCCGGCGTTTTTAACGCACCGGTTCGCCCACATAGCCACTAAGGGCTCGCGAAAAAATAACTTCGCATTTTTCGCGCCCTGATTTGGGTCAGATTTGGACAATCCGATTGAGCAAAAACCGCAGGACTAGCCCGGCTAATTCGAGGATTTTGCGATTGAGGATTGTTCAAAGATGGCCCGAAGATGGGATGCGAAAATCGTAAGTTATTTTTTC
>CALZJI010000130.1 GCA_945787615.1 uncultured Chromatiaceae bacterium
ACTATCAAGAAGCTGAACCAAGCACTGCGGGTTTGCGTAATAATAAACGCTTGCACACTGACGGCGAGCACAGCTAGCCAAACCACAACGCGCAGGGTCGCAAGCCAGCGCGGTGCGTTACCCCAGATTTTCGGTGCAAAGACGATCAAACCAAAAACCACCGTGCCAACGTACAGACCAACCGCGACTTTAGCCCTGCCAAAGTCGAAAGGTAACCCTTGCATCAAAGCGACAACTTGATCCCATTGGTTTGGAAGCTCCTTGGCCATGTGCAGCAATAGGCCAGCACCGGCCAAAGCCAAGACCCAGAGGATCCTGTTGATGCGGCCCTGCACCCAAAAGGCGACCACGGGAACAAGACACAACGTAGCCCATCCACGCACGTCATCCCAAATCGCCGCACTATCATTGGACGCGATCATGTCCCCAGCAATTCCATGGCCTAACACGTATAGGCTAAAAACAACAAACAGCCAAAACACAGGATCGCGCTTCAAAGTCGCCCAAGCAGTGGACATGGCGACAAAAAAGGCGAGCAGCATCAAGCCCAGGCCAACGGTGTGCGGCCCTGTGCCAAGCCAAGAGAAAAACGCGAACACGAATAATCCGAAAAGTCCGACGCCATGGGCATAATATTGCAACCGATCAACTATTAAATTCATTGGAGATTGCTTAAGAATGAGCGGTGGACCCAAGATCGTGGATCATACAGCGGGGGGTGGGGTTGGGGTAGAACTAACCAAAAAGTGGTGCAAAATCTCCTTTAACCAATCCACGAGCGCTACGAATGCAGGAAAAACCAACCCTCTAGTTGTGACGCTATCCATGGTGTAAGCTAAACTTGATACGATCGCTCTTTCTTGCCGCAAGGTGGAATCAAGAAACACGGTTAACCAAACCCGGCCTGTGGCAAACCTATTATTATATACAAGTCAGACAACAGGGTCCAGGCTCGAAACGATCATCGTCGTCCCCCGGTGGTCACACAACTCTGACGACGTGGTCTAAATGCGCGAAACTCAACAAAACACGCAGTGGTCTGAACCATGCTATGAATTCACGTTTACGATATTCATTCCGACGTATAATCGAGCACACACCCTCCCACGTGCGCTCAATAGCATCGAACGTCAGACGTTTCGCGACTTTGAAGTATTAATAATCGACGATGGCTCCACAGACGGCACGCAAAAGCTGGTACGCCAATGGCAACGCCAAGCCTTATTCCCAATCGTCTATAAATGGCAGGAGAACCAAGGCAAAAATGCCGCTCACAATGCCGCGCTACCGCGGATTCGTGGCCGATTCACTGTAATTTTGGACTCTGACGACGCTCTCGCCTCCGAAGCATTGGCGCGATTGAAACACCACTGGAATGCCATCCCAGACGCCCAGAAAGCACAGTTTGCTGGCGTCGAGGGTCTTTGCGCCCATATGGACGACGACCGCATTGCCGGCAGTCGATTTCCTGAAGACATCATGGATTCAAATTACTTGGACATTCGTAAGAAATATGGCGTAACGGGGGACAAAAAAGGTGCTGTGCGCACCAACATTCTTAGGGAATTCCCATTTCCTCGCATTTCAGGCGAGAAACACATAAGAGAATCCCTGCTATGGAAGCGTATCTCGCAAAAGTATCAGTTTCGCTATATCAACGAAGTGATTCAACTCATCGAGTATCAAGCCGGTGGCTTATCCGCCAACACTTTTAACTTGCGCATGCGCAACCCGCAAGGCTTCCGCTTTTACTACCTGGAAGAAGTAAATATTCATGGCAAAAACGACGCATTGTCAAAGCGACTCTCTAGCTGCGTCAAGTATGTCCGATACTCGCTACACAGCGGTATTGGTTATATCCAACAAGTACGAGGCATTTCTTCCCCATTACTGTGGTTACTAAGCGCGCCCATTGGAACGCTCAAGTGGATAGTGGACAGGTTCAAGCTAAAATTTTCTCGACGATAAACTAAGGGCCGCGGAAAATAATAATTATCCAAAGATTGCGCCGGATTTTTGCTCAGATTCAAGGCGCGGCAAGTGGCGCATATTGGAATATGCAACACTTGCCGTAACGCAGAAGCTGAGCGAAAAGACAAGCGAGGTTGGATAATTATTTTTTTCCGCGGCCCTAAGTGGGAAGGTCATTTGAATTCCGCAGCCATTTATCGAGAACCGTTCTTACAGTTGTTATCGTTACCGGTTTGGCTAAGAAATCATCCATGCCAACGGCTGTGCATTTTTTCCTATCTTCTGGGGTTATACTGGCTGTCAACGCAACAATAGGCGTTCGAGAGACCGCGTCATGCTGTTTCTCCTGCTCGCGGATCAGTCGCGTTGCTTCATACCCGTCCAGTTCTGGCATAAGGCAATCCATGAGTATAAGATCGTACCCCCTTTTTTTCATCGCCGCCACGGCGGCTACACCCGTATCCGCCACATCCACGCGACTGCCTAATTTGTTCAACATTTTTACGATTACTTTCTGATTAACCGGGTTGTCTTCGACGACAAGCACGTGCGCTTGAAACTGGGCGGCCCGTTCAGCCAGACTGTGTTTTGTAATTAGCGAGTCCGGAACGAACGGGTGCGACAATGCAGCCTCGATGTACTCTCCAAGGCGATTCTTGTTCAACGGCTCGGTGATATAGGCACAAACGCCGGCATCACGTGCCCGTTTCGCGTGGCCTCGCAAACCGCTGTCTGCCCACACTATGATACGTATATCGCTTAGCGCCGGCGGGGAGCCAATCAAGGCGACGAGATCGGTACGATTCCCTTCGAGTTCGACCGCATCCATTAACACGACGTCGACCCCTTTTCGGTTCGCACTGGCCGCCCTTAAGTAGGACGGAATCTCACTGCTGCCGACGACCGAAACTTCGGATATCTCAAGCGACTTTAAATAACGCTGAACCGAACGAAATTTTCCTTCTTTATCCTTGACAACTAGGGCCCGAATGTCACCAAACCGTATCTCAGGCGCGTTTGGTTGTAACGCCAACTCCGCCTTACCTTGGCGTATGACGAACCAGAATGTACTCCCTACACCCTCTTGGCTGTTGACGCCAATTTCACCGTCCATCATTTGCACTAACTGCTTGGATATTGCAAGCCCTAAGCCCGTACCGCCGAACCTGCGCGACGTTGCGCTGTCGGCCTGCATATAGGACTCAAAAATTCGAGCGTGATTTACGGGGCTTATACCCACCCCCGTGTCTTTTACCTCGAAGTAAACGCGTACGTCGGACGCTGACTCCTGTTCCACGTGAGCGCGTAGGACAACCTCACCGCACTGAGTGAACTTCAAGGCGTTACCTAACAAGTTGATCACGACCTGGCGAAGCCTCCATGGATCGCCAACCAACGTCTCGGGAACATCATGAGCGATTAGCGTTATAACCTCTATCCCTTTACTGACCGCTTGCTCATCAAAAAGATGAACACTATCGCGTATCACCTGTCGAAAATCGTAAGGCGTAGACTCAAGATCCAAACGCCCTGACTCAACCTTAGACAAGTCCAATAACTCGTTAAGTAGCGAAAGCAGTATTTCGCCGGATTTGAATGCCGTTTTAGCAAAATCCTCTTGATCAGGTAACAATCCTGAGTCAAGTAGCAGGCTCAACATACCGAGTATCCCGTTTAGCGGCGTACGAATCTCATGACTGACATTGGCAAGAAACTCGGATTTTAACTGGGATGCTTCGACTGCTTTATCGCGCTCAATAACCAGTGACTGCAGTCGCTTAGCGCTCTCCGCTAATCGTGCGCGCAAATGACACACTTCCAACAGATTCTTAAGTCGAGTTACTAACTCCTGTGGGTGATAGGGAGTCGCGACAATATCGATTAAACCTGAACGAAGGGCAAGACGTTTTGCATTTTCTGTTTCCGCACCGACAATAGCTAAGATCGGCACACTACGGGCCTCGGCCAGCTTTTCTACTATCTCTAGGTCCCGAGTTGAAATTACTGAATAATCGAGCAAAACAAGGTCAGAGGAAGCACAAGCATCGTTTTGGCTACAAGGAGGCGATTCCGTGATTAAAGCCACATTGAAATAGCCCGCCGCATTTAGCATGCCGAGGTATCGCGCACCGTCGCCACTATCGCAAACGACCGCAATTCGCGCCGTCTTGTACTCAATCGTGCTCATTCACTCCTACAACCGTAAGGGACTACTTTGAGATCGTTCCGCAAACCTACCTAACAGTTTTCGGCAGAGCATAGAAATGTTGCAGTGCTCAGCGCGATTTCGGTCGGACTGCGAGGTGGTTTGGCGAGTGCACTTGCGGGTTTCCCCGCCGAAACTAACGGGGTGTTAAAAATCCGTTGCGCTCGTGCGTAACGACGATACCCTGTAAATCCATCTTTCGCGATTTGAATCGCGAAGCACGGGTTAGGGCCGCGGAAGAAAATAATTATCCAAAACCTCGCTTGTCTTTTCGCTCAGCTTCTGCGTTACGGCAAGTGGCGCATATTCCAATATGCGCCACTTGCCGCGCCTTGAATCTGAGCAAAAATCCGGCGCAATCTTTGGATAATTATTATTTTCCGCGGCCCTTAACGGACAAGTAGAAGGAAATTCGGTAGCATAGAGGATCTAATTGAAACGTGGATATGGGCATGAAAGATCCTGAAAGACATATTGATATCAACAAGTTAATGGCCTGCAGCGGAGTTCAGTTTGGTACAAGCGGGGCGCGTGGACTCGTCACGGCTATGACGGATGAGGTGTGTTACAGCTACACCCTCGCTTTTCTGCACCATTTGCGGGACACCCAACAGATTCAACCACATTCCGCAGTGGCTATAGCCGGCGATTTGCGCGCGAGCACCATGCGGATACTCAACGCGGTGGCGGCGGCCATTTCCAACAGCGGTTACAAGGTTATTCACTGCGGGCAAATACCCACCCCGGCGCTCGCCTGCTACGGCTTTGACCATAGTATTCCTAGTCTTATGGTTACTGGCAGCCACATCCCAGACGACCGTAACGGCATCAAATTCAACACGCCGAAAGGCGAGATACTCAAGACGGACGAAGCCGGCATACGAAATCAGTCCGTCGCAATCCCAGCCGGTTTGTTCACGCCGCAAGGGACATTTACCGATTCCGACTACTTTATACCGGACGTTTCCAATAACGCGTACGACCAGTATCTTCACCGCTATCTATCTTTCTTTCCAGAGAACTGCTTGCATGGCACATCTTTGGGGTTATACCAGCACTCCAGCGTCGGTCGCGATATCTTCTTCGACGTCATTACGCGCTTGGGTGCCGAAGTCATCCCACTAGGCTTTTCAGATGCGTTTGTATCGGTCGACACAGAAGCGATTCGCGACGAAGACGTCACCTTAGCGAAACAGTGGGCAACCGAAGGGCAATACGATGCCATCATTTCGGCCGATGGCGATGCGGATCGCCCGCTCATAAGTGATGAGCACGGGACTTGGGTAAGGGGAGACATAGCGGGAATATTAACCGCCCGATTCCTGAATGCTCAGGTCGTCGTTACGCCTGTAAGCAGTAACACAGCTGTTGAGAAAAGCGGCTTATTTAAACGCGTCGAGCGTACCAAGATTGGATCGCCATTTGTTATCGCCGCGATGTTGGCCGCAGCGAGTACCAGCGAGGACTCCGTGGTTGGTTACGAAGCTAACGGTGGGTTTCTAACCGCCACAGACATCACCCGAGGCGGTATGACATTAAAGGCATTGGCTACTCGCGATGCGATCATTGTCCCCTTGTGCATCCTGATGCTATGCCTAGAACAACATAAGCCCATCTCGAAACTGGTAAGTGAACTACCGAACCGGTTCACCGCCAGCAACCGGATCAAGGATTTTCCCAGCGAGCGCAGCAAGGCACGGATCAGTACTTTGATTTGGGGCAATCGGGACCAGAATATTGACGCCATTGAGGCTATTTTTCACCGATATTTTGGTTCGGTCAGTCAGATAGACGCCACCGACGGCGTACGCATCACTTTTAGTAACGGCGAAATCGCTCACCTTCGCCCTTCCGGAAATGCCCCGGAATTTCGTTGTTATAACGAGGCCGATTCTCCCGAACGCGCCCA
>CALZJI010000131.1 GCA_945787615.1 uncultured Chromatiaceae bacterium
ACCCTTTACCCACACTCCGCCGTGAGAGTAACGTTGATCGTGGAGGGCTCTTCAACAACAACTAAATTTTTTAACTTATTGAAAATCCCTCAGATTTATGTTGCGAAATCCGGATTGACCCTTATTATTTTCCGCGGCCCTAAAAGCTCCAGACCCTAATTTTTTTTACAACGTTAGGGTTTATTAGACGACGTTTGACGTATCAACAAGCATGTCCCCGGCACGGTTTTTATCATTTGACCCTTCCAGCCCGGAAAACGCTCAAGCCACAAGCGCACCATCTCCTGCTCCGTCGGGCGTTTGGCATCATCTACAAATATCTCCGCATTTTCCGACAGCTGTGACAGCAGCATAGGCAGGGCGGGATAGCGCGGTAATCCGCCGGGATCAAGGTGTTGTGGCGGTCCGTCCACAATCAGCAAATCGATTTGGCGCAGTCGCTCTAATTCGGGGGGGATGTCATACCACAGAAACGTTTGTCCATCGATGTGCTGCTCTTTAAGCGTGGTTTCGAGAACCGTGGCGTAATCCTGTAGGCCCGCGACGCCAATATGCCTGCGTGTTTCAGCGGCCCAACTCGGATCGTGGTCGAGAGAGTAGATACGCCCGCCGCCTGAGTCCTGGAGTAACTTGGCGACAAGGATTGTTGATACGCCGGAGCCTAGTTCCAATACCACTTTGGGTTGCCGTAAGGCAATTTGTCTTGCCAGCACGGCGGCTGCATCGGCGGTTAACGCAAAGTCCCCTCCGAACGGTAGGGGATACGGAAAGTTGATCGATCCTAATTGGACAAGCCCCTGGGTCTCGGCAACACGACGTTCGACGTTACTGATGCGTCGAAGCGCGTTATGAAATTGGTCCATCGTTATTTCAATGTGTTGGGTTTTCCAGTAGTGGGCGACGCCCCCTAGGCCGGCAAGTAATATGGCCACGGGTGCGACCGCCGTATAGGTGGTCAACCCCATAGCGGCCGCCAAGGCCGTAGCGGCACCACCACCGACACTAAGGATCAGGCAAACCCGTAACATAGCCCATTGATGTGGAAACGTCGTGTTCACTTAGACGCTCCCCCATCGAAACTTACGTTTTTGATCCGTTAGCGTCCACCAGATCCGCGTTTGACTTCGCGACCCCACCGCATCCGCGCTTAAGCGGTAGGGATAACGCACCACCTTCTGACAGCCCTCTGCTTGTACACCCTGTAGTTTGAACATTGACCGGTTGCTCCTAATCATCACTTAGCCCGCGCCTCGATACCGTGAGATACCCATATACGACGTCACACATTCGCCCACCCTTCCCATGAACACGGAATCCGGCAGTTCGTCTATCGGATAATCCTCGCTTCTCTCGGGCCAGGTTTTTCGTCAATCCATCGCTATAACATCAAGCGCCGAGTCAATCGCATTATCCAAGCTTCTTCACCTACGGGCCTCGTACCACGCATGAGTATGGAGTTCTTGTTTAACTTGTTTGGATTACGTGCCATGTTTGCCTCTGTGTATATCAATACGGTGAGTGGATCGTCGCTACTGGATTCAACTCTGCGGACAAACGTATCCGACTCGAGATGGGTTTTGTAATATTCAAGGACATTCGCCCTCATCCTGGCAATCTCTACTGTCCCCATATTGAGTGCCTGATTCAATTTTCGAACCAAGTCGCTCTGATCACTAAACGCAATGCAGTTTTCCATGTGGATGAGATTAGGGTCAAACCACTCCGGGTAATTCGTAATGGGTATCGCCCCCACAGCCATGGCTTCAATGATGTTGTGGCACATTGGCATTACTATGCCTGGGGGACTTAAGAAAAATTCAGTCCTCGCCAATGTTGGGAGCCAGTCTTTAAATTCTACACGTACGACATTGGTGTCAACGAGTGCACATTTGTTGAGATATTTCCCGTTGTATGTTTGACTTAGGTCGGATACGTCCGTTATCACCTGCAGGCGGTCATCCATACACTCCAGCGTCGTATCGACTATCTGCGAACGCGTAAGTTTAGTTTCCGGATACCGAACGCGATTTCGTTTGAAGCCTTTCGTGTCACCGGAGAAGAAAATCCTGATGTCTTTCTTGCTCGATCTTAGCTTCTCTAGTCGTTGCTTGAGGTTGGGCGTGACGTGCACCGGGTGAGGCGTAAAGGGCATAATAACGGGCATCTTAAACCAATACGGCGAGAACAGATCATATTGAACTCGGATTTTTTTTTGCCACGGGTGTTTCCCGATTGCTCGATCTTCTTTGTCGAATAGGTATATCCAATTTTCGGTGTCGTTTGGAAGCGCGTCGGTCAGCGCAAGGTTATCCAGCGAGTAGATCAGCCGCCCATATTTATCTAAATCCTTGGTCCGGATATCATCATGTAGCTTCACACGGTATCCGGCAGCGGCAAACGCATTGAGCAGTAGAAAAAGGTTCCGCCCAAGCTCTAAGAGGATTTCCTTTTCCAAAAACTTGGCGAACAATTGCGGTCGACTTCTCATAAAAGCATCACTTTGTCATAAGTGCGGCATAGACATACGGCGATTAATGCGTCTTACCCTATGTTAAGGCCGTCGTTGATTAAGCCCTCTTATTATCCATAGGCTCATTATCCGTCTTGTGGCTCGTCACTTGCAGTCCAATAGCGTTCACGATCACATGCGCCGCGGCAGTGTGCCATTCCTTTGTATCTTTCCAATATGGCTGTATGCTTTGCTTCCCTTCTGCGCCCTGGCAAATCGCCAACGCGTTGCTCACAGGCGCCAACGCACGGATATTGTTCCCATTCTTTGCGACGTTCCCCGCGTCGCTAACTGAACCCGGATCACGTCCCGTATATGGCTCGACTTTTCTCGGTTCACCATTGCCCTCAATTTTAAATGCATTCTTCCCCGCCATTGCATAATACACTGTGTATATCGTAGGTGCATAAACGACACCTAAAAGGGGCTTGCCATCCTCAATGAGCGCAATATTTACCGTATAGGTTCCACCCGGTTCGTAGAATGCTTTATCATTGTCGAGGGGATCGATAAGCCAATAGTGATTCCAATTGCTCCGCTCAGCATAGTGCTTCGCATCACCACATCGAAAGACCACTGGTATGTGGGCATTCAACGTGTTGAGTCTTTTTTTGATTGTCTTATGAGCCGCCAGGGCGGCTATTCGAGCCGCGTCGGCATTGCTACCTAATGCATTATACTTCACTTTATACAGTAACAATTTCACCGCCCGAGCGGGACTGTTAACATCTCGCTTTAGTCCGGCACGGAGCGGCTGCACAACGCTTTGAATCTTTAAAACTTCGTCCCCTGCCTCTTGCGCCACGGCAACGATATCGGTTATGTTCATCCACCGAATCTGCGTCACATTGGCTTTGGGAAAAGGAACGTTGGGTACTGCTTTCCCAAGAAAAGGACATAGCTTGTCCCAGCCTTCTCCGGCTGACACATCCAACACCAACAAATCTTGTGGACGGTCTTTAAAATATCGTAATGCGTCGTTGACAAAACGCTCGTACCCTTTCTTAAAGCGCTGCTCATCAAATACAATGCATCCGTACAAGTCCATAAACAACGCTTTGTGGGCCTCATTTTGCTTGTCGGCCAGCTTCTTGTTGAATTGTTTTTTACAGGATTTTAGCCAGCGATCTGTATCTCTGACGGTTAGTATAAATTTAGAATTGGCGTATTTCGCATCCAGTTCCCGGTAGAAGCTGGGAATCGGCGTGTCGGTAAACGCATCATTCTCCTCCAGAACACTCGGTTTAATGGATGACAAATCTCCGGCGACATATCGTTTCACCCCGATATTGTCTTTTGTTCTGTAACCTAATATCTCGAGAGCGCGAGCCAAGCTCGTCGTACCCGTTTTAGAAAGACCGATGCCGAATATCTTCATAGCATTTGTTCTATTAAACAATGGTGTCCTACGGCTCACGAGCGTGTTGCGGCATTTCTGAATGTACGCGACCGCGAATAAAAACCAACCAAAGTATTAAGCCCTCCTCCTTGAAACAGACGAATTTCACAGCACTGGCCGGTAGGCAAGCGTCTCGCATTTCCAATAGTTACTCCGCTCATACAGGATAGCGTCAATTCCGGGGTACCGAGCCCACGAGTTAATCATGGAACGATAAAAATACGCATGTTACCCATCGCGATGAGGAAGTTAGCGGTGTTTGCATACGTCCCAGCCTGACAATCGTTATTCCTGCTCAAACTCATAGCCGAACAGTCGTATATCGTGTTTATGCCGCTCGGCCACGCTAGCTTTGCTTTCCTCGTCGTAATATTTGGAGTAATGATACCGTTGTTTTCTGATACCGGACTTGAGGTAAGGCAAGCCTTTCACGGGCATTCCCATCATCCTGCAAACCTCGTCAAAGTCTTCCGCAAGACGTTCATAGCGAATGACGAAATCAACGCACAACTGGTCGTCGATAGTATAGAACCGGTCATTGGTGGGCCAATCGCTGTGTACGAACTCCGAGAACAATCTTCTAGTTTCGCGTAGGGGATTTAATCCCAAGCCAAGATGATGGTAAAAACGTCTTCTCCGCCCTGACGCCGGGTGTTGTCGATTCTCCCAGAAAAAGAAGGACACGGCCCGATCCCACGGGTTCCTTGTAATGCTAAATTTGAAATATTCGCTCCACACGGTTGCTGGAATTTTACTCCGTATAGTGAGCGCACCGTCGTGCTGGTGAAAACTCCCTGCATTCATCGAATGATGTATCCATTCCCCGCTATCGTTTCGATTGAAACGATAATCACCGAGGGGAGTAACCACGTCTTCACCACAGCAGTATTCTGATAGCGCCGCTTCGACGCTGGTGCCCGCGGTTTTGAATGATTTTATAAAAATAAACTTATGGCTATGCGAAATAATCATTTGATCGCTCTCTAGTGTGAGCTCGGCCGGCTTAGTATAATCTGCGAGTTTATCTTTTTTCGTTACGCAGGATCGATACGAGGGTATTGCCGGTCACACCGGTTAGCGCTTGTTCGTCGCCTTCAGGCCAGCGTATGGCGATTGATTCAATTGTTGAATGCGATCCTAACCCAAAATACAATCGATAGTGCCCGTGGGAAAAAAAAGCGCCTTCACTGCCGCCTACCTCTTGAGTATGCGGGCCGTCAGGGGTCGCAACGGTTACACGCGCACCGATTGCTTGCCGATTTCCGGCAGAACCAACCAGATTCAATTGCAGCCAGTGATTTTTCGCACCACGATTGCGGTAGGTCAGCAGATCCCATTTCAATCTGTCCGCTCTCGGCCGGTATATTTTTTCCCACCAGCTCCATAAGGAGGGATTTTCGCTAAGCGCCATGAGCACATCGAGTGACCCATCATTGTCTCTATCGAACCAATTGATAATCGCCGCTTGGTATCGGTTGGAGGGCAGTGCCAACAGCCCAGTCGCGTCGAATGTATGGTTCTCGTTCTGCCGGAACAGCCCTTCCGGCACCGCGTGTAAGTCCGGTCGCCCATCGTTGTCGTAGTCGACCCATGCAGCGGCGACACTCTCCGGGGGAAGGCCTACAGATTGCGGATCAATAGATTTATACGTTCCGCCTTCGTTAACGAGAATAGCGTTTCCTTTTTTCGAAGCGGAAAACACGTCCATGTCCCCGTCGGTATCGTAGTCGGACAGCACTATCTTGCCGTCGAATTGCCAATAGTCATTTGCGTTGAACTTCAATTTTGGTACATCCGCCCTGGAAAATTTACCACGATAGACAAATTCTCGGAGGAACCGCCCCCCTTGATTGCGATAGAGATAGAATCCGGTGTCTTCAGAGGTGAGGAGATCCACATCGCCATCATGGTCTGTATCGCTCCATGCAAAATCGATAACCTGTTGATCCAGGAGGTCGAGGCCCGTTTCAGCCGCAACGTCGATATAGCGATTAGTGACATCTTGTCGATAGAGTTGTTTTGGGTATTCGCCTTCAACGTTCCCCCGATCCAAACAATTAACAAATAGATCCAGCAAACCATCGCTGTTAAAATCTACCCACCTCACATGTCGGCCGGAACAGTCCTCTTTAGCAATACCAACCTCGGAAGCGAGATCCTGATACCGACCATCATCCCGACTTACAAAAAATTGGTCTTTAATCCTGTTCCCCACGCCTTCGGGATATTGTTTGAGCCGACCGCCAACCGCGCCGCGGTTAGCGAAAACGTCTAGCCTGCCGTCATCATTGTAGTCAGCCCACGCTAGACCGTGGCGATCCTGTAGCGCCAAGGAGAAGCTGGTTGAACGCGGTGATACGTTCTGATTACCGACATAAACATCGGTCGGCCGTATCTCACCTTGGAGATCGATATCTATCGGCAGCCCCCAGGTTTTAAGTTTTAACGCCAACACCCCGTCCTGCGCTGAGGAGAACGTCACAACCGTACCTGATCCCGCGGAAGACGGGCGTTCTATGTCAACGTGGAAGCCCTCGTTTTCTGCAATTTCTACCTTGGCGTGGATTTGAAGTACGCCTTGCCATTGCCCTATTCCTTTGATCTGATGTGCGCGGATCACGACATGGTGGCCCGACTTTTCGTCCCCACCCTGTCCCAGCCAGTAAATGTATAACCCCGCCTTATCGACACGGGGTGCAGTATAGGAAATTTCCAGTCCTGGAAATTCCTGACTTTGGTTGAGCGCCCAATCGTCGAGGACGTCACGGTACCCGCCCTTCCCATCGGCGATCAGCAGCGCTTGCCGAAAGTTGTGGTTGGAGGTATAGACGTCCAGCAATCCATCGCTATTCACGTCAGTAATGCCTACATCAAATAGTTTATAGCCCATCTCCAGCGGATTTGGTTGTTTGAAAAAGACCTCGCCATAGGAATTGGGTAATTTACCGCGGCTCAAGAGGTCAGTACTGACGACAAACGCGATCACCAGAACTATCAAGCTTAAGATAACGAGTATTTTTTTGTTTTTCACGATCGTTTTTCTGGTCTAGTGCTTAAACAGACCTCAGGCAACGCTGTGGATGGCCACGCAAGCACGGATCTGACCACCCAATACGCGCCCGTGTCACCATAGAGAGCCGTAGCTTCTACACGGTGGGCACGAAAAGTAAACCATGTGTCCGATAGGTATCATCACCTATATTCTCCATTCCAACCTTTATCAGATTATTCTCCACAATAATGTCCCGTCACAGCGCCTCGGTCCCTCTTACTCGCCCGGGCCGATAGGGACCAAGGAAGTCAGTCGCGCGCCTTAAAAAACAAGTTACATAGCAGGCACCAATGCCCTCGCATCACGACGAGGCGGCTTCCATAGGCGCTGGCGTACTACTACTGTACGGGACGCCATCAACCCGCCAACGGGTGGGCAAAACTAGTCTTCGCATCGGCGCATCCCGAACGTCCAACGCGTTTGGCACTATAGTGAAGATCTTGAGGCTTTCCCCGGTAAAAACCTTACGTTGGTACTGGTCGAAAATCGCAAAGCGAATACAATATGTTCCTGCGACCAATGGAAATGACGGGACGATATACTCCACCTCATGAGCGCCGGGATCAAGGTCGGGCCGGTCGTCGATGAGCGCAGTGGACGACGCGCTCAGGTAGAAAAAATCCGTAGTATGGGTACCGACAACTATCTCCGGGCGCTTAAGGACGCGATTTACGCTGAACCTCACTCTAACCCGAAGTTTACCGCCTGATGGCAGTGAATCAGTCAACCGGCCTTGCTCGTCGAGCAAATCTACCGAGCCAAGCGTGACCTCCCCAGACGTATAGTTGATGGTCATCCCGCCATGAACGCCCCTGTGATAGGCATCGATCTTCTCGTTGCTGCGCCGATAGAACAAGTCGGCAACCTCAAGTGTGTCGCCGTCCGCGGCCAGTTTGCCGTGCTCTAACATAAGCACCCGCGAGCACATGCGTTCAATCTGGCGAATGTTGTGACTAACGATCAAAACAGTACTACCGCGGCCCTTAATCAGCTCTTCCATGCGGTCGAAACACTTACGCTGAAACGCCAAATCGCCTACGGCAAGCACTTCATCAATGATCAGAATCTCGGCGTTTACGCTGGTTGCGATCGCAAAGCCCAGCCGCACTTTCATTCCCGAACTGTAACGTTTTATGGGAGTGTCAATGAATTCCTCCAACTCTGCGAAACTAACGATTTCGTCAAATTTTTTCGCTATCGCTGCACGTGAGATTCCAAGTATCGCAGCGTTCAAGAAAACGTTCTCCCGCCCAGTCAGATCGGGCACGAGTCCCGCCCCGACCTCAATCAAGGGCGCAATCTTACCGCGCGCGGCGAGAGTACCCCGTGTGGGCGTAGTGACATTGGCTAACAACTTCAGCAGCGTGCTCTTTCCGGCCCCATTGGGACCGATAATCCCAACCACTTCGCCTTCGTCGATTGTGAACGTCAAATCATCCAAGGCGAGAAAGGGAACTCGCTGCTTTACCGGCTTCCCGCGCAGGCGCCGAATCACGTTCGTCGCAGAGTCTTTGAAACTTGTGATTGTCCCAAGGCGGTATTCCTTGGATACGTGGTTGACTTCAATGATTGACATAGTATTTGTTATTAGTATCCGGGCGGTGAATCGATTCTATTAACGTTAATTCGTTTCTAATTGCCTGTGTGCCCAATTGTCAACAGAACGTCGCTTTCAACATCGCATTGAACATCGCATTAACTGCCTCGGCTGCTCCTCTTGAAGGTCGGGGACATAGGGGTTGGTATACGCAAATATTTGATGCTCCGAACGTGCTCTAATGCTAGGCGTTGCGAACCGCACCTGGACAAATCCCGCCACCTGCTATATCACATCCGCGAAATAGGTCTCGGACCACTTAAAGAATTTATAGCTCAACGGTAAGAGGACGGCCGTGAGCAATAGTCCTGGCGCCATGGCGGAGAAATCCGGCGGCAAGCCGCGCAAGACGACGTTCTGGAAACTGTCGATAATCCCCGCGAGCGGATTAAGGGTATAGAGTGTATAGAGCAAGTCCGACCACTCGCCCGCCGCTTGCTGTGTAATAAGCTTGTCCTTAACCAACTGCAAAGGATAAATGACAGGTGAAGCGTACATCAACAGGGAAAGCAATATCGGCAACGCGGCACCCACATCGCGATACGTTACATTTATTGCCGCCCCTACTAAGGCAATGGTAAGGGAAACCAGTAGCGTATAAAGAATGATTAAAGGCGCCCACAGTATATGTGCCGTTGGTGCCATCTGATACCACGCCATGAGCCCCGCCAGAATGAACGCACTGATGCCAAACTCAACTAGCTTAGTAATGACCGCGGTCAAAGGAAAGATCTCGCGCGGTAAATATATTTTTTTCACGACGCTGGCGTTGTTTACGACGCTCCCGATTCCTTCCGTCGTGGAATCTTGGAAGAACACCCATGGTAGAAGAGCCGCGAATGTTAACACCGGGTAGGGGATATCTCCGCTCTCTATACCGACAAAACTCTTAACCAGGGTAAAGATAAGCATCAGCGACAACGGCCGCAGTACCGCCCAGGCGATTCCCAGATACGCTTGTTTATAACGTACGGTAATATTCTTATGGGTCAGTACCGCCATCAGCTCGCGGTACTCATAGATATCTCGTATTACTTTAAACATGTTCCGGTCCTAGCGATATCAGCGGCTTCTTTCTTGTCATGTAGCGAAGTTTCACCGACAAACGCATGTGATTTACGACGACGAGACAACGCGTTTTCAACGAACCCTCGCCAATCTGTGCGTATCAGGCAATCCGAGATCATCTATTTCCAACCGGGAACGAGTCCTTAGGTATTCCTATTTTTGTAGTGGCAAACATGATGTACGGCGTATTTATATTTATTTGCCGTAAAAGGCTAAGCATAACATTATTCTATAGGTTTTTTGATGTAAACGGAATTAATACGCGTTTTTTAGAAAGGTATCTCATATTCAAGTTTATGCATGGCTGCTCCACAGATGGTTTTAAACGTCTGCCGTTGCTCCGGGGACCACTCTTCGTAAGCGGGTTTGCGGTTTTCTAAGTGCGTTCTAACATCCACATTGTCATGGGTTTCGTCATCGGCCAACGAATGAACCAAAGTCGTTCGGATGTACTCGATCGGTTTTTCGTCATGGGTAATACCCAAAAGATCGTAGATCTTTTCAAATACGACCTCCGGCTGAGATATAAGCGCCTCCTGCCTAACCATTACTGCGTTGCTGTTGCTTTGGAGATAGCTAAATCGTTCGGCCGCGTTTGCCCAAACGCCGCAGTGCTCCGCGAAATCTTCATCACGAAACGCCGAAAACTTCGTTCTTGACCGTACGACATCTAAACCGTTGCGCACGATATAAATAAACTTCGCTTCCGGATAAAGGTGTAACAATCCTTCGAAAACTTTATTACCTGGAAATGTTTTAACACACCAGTATCGCGCTTTCGTAAACTGTATACGACTGCGTAAAAGATCTTTCAATAGAACCTTAAGACCATAATGAGGCCCTGTTGCACTTTCAAAGCACAAACGTCGTAACTGGGAATATAAATAGTCTTTGGGGACCTTCGTCTGCTCTAAATAGTAGTCTTTCTTTTCCCCAATTTCGAAGGGGAGAACGGCGCTGCCTATGGTCGTCACAAACGGAATTTCCCCACCGGGTATAAATAGAATCTCAGGGTGGGTTCCCAGCGCCCGAAATAATGCGATCGTGCCAGAGCGCCCCGCACCGACTAGAAACACGGGCCGATGGTAGAACCTTCGAGCAAGGGTTCTAGCAAGTAAATCTCTCATTGTGAGCCTCTCCAATTCTACTGATATCTTAGGGCCACGGAAAAAAATAATTATCCAACCTTGCTTGTCTTTTTGCTCAGCTTCTGCGTTACGGCAACTATTGCATATTTCAATATGCGCCACTTGCCGCGCCTTGAATCTGAGCAAAACTCCGGCGCAATTTTTTGATAATTATTATTTTCCGGCTCTTAGGGCCGCGGAAAAAAATAATCGTCCAACCTTGCTTGTCTTGTTACTCAGCTTCTGCGTTACGGCAACTATTGCATATTCCAATATGCGCCGCTTGCCGCGCCTTGATTCTGAGCAAAAATCCGGCGCAATGTTTGGACAATTATTATTTTGCGCCGACCCTTACGTCGTTTTTTTTGCTCGGCTTTTTATATATCCGTTAAGCATGCCTAAGAAATGCCCTACCGTCATTTGTTGTCGAAACGCCCAATCCGGGCCCTTGGTCACGAGCTGGCTAAAATATCTTCCTATTGAACGTACGAATTGGGCGTACATAAACAAGGGTACGCCTACGAACAACCTAGCATATGGCTCATCGTCAAAATATGCTTTCTGAAATCCCGCATTGAAATGAATAGTCCGAAAGTATTTCTTGGTTAACTGGAAAGGAAGTACTCGATGATAGACGATGGCATCGGGTTGATAATAAATACGGCCGTGTGCTTTTGCCAAGCGGTGGAAGTAGTCCGTTTCCGCGCCCTTAAATAGCCCTCTGCGCTTTTGACCACTTCCTCTACGACCCACTTTTGGATTGAACATCCCGACTTTGTCGACGATACGCCGATCGAACGCCATATTGCCACCAAATGGATATTTTTCGA
>CALZJI010000132.1 GCA_945787615.1 uncultured Chromatiaceae bacterium
CCGTATACCCTCACCCATATAGTCGTCTTTTTAGCCCGGTCAGGTTGATGATGGTGGTCGCGATTTCTTCAATGGACACGCTACTGGTGTTCAGGAAAGTGATGTTTTCGCGTTGGTACAGTTCCTCTACGGTGTTCACCTCATGTTTGCACTGCTCCTGTGAGGAATAAAGACTGTTCTTACGTCGCTCACTGCGTATTTGATGCAAACGCTCGGCATCGATGGTTAGGCCGAACAACCGGTTGCGATAGGGACGCAATGGCGCGGGAAGTTTCGCATCACCAAGATCCTCTTCCGTTAGCGGATAATTCGCGGCTAGAATACCGTATTGCAGAGCCAGATACAGACAGGTGGGTGTCTTGCCGGAACGCGATACACCGATGAGAATGATATCGGCAACGTGGTAATTGCGTGTCGACGCACCGTCGTCGTTCTTTAACGCATAGTTTATGGCATCGATGCGGGTCTTATAGGTGTCGTAACCCTTGATGCCGTGAGAGCGACCAATGGCATGGGTGGAGCGCGTATTTAACACCTCTTCCAATGGATCGATAAAGGCCTCGAAGAAGTCAAAGAGTTGTCCTTCGCTGTTTTTAATAATTTCTCGTATTTCATTGTCGAGTAGGGTAGAAAATAAAAGGGGTTTAACGGCGTCTTGTTCGGCAGCCCAATTAATCTGCTCTACCGCTTTGAGGGCCTTGCTCTTGCTATCGAGAAACGGGATGTTGGTTTGCTTAAATTCAATACCCTCAAACTGCGTCAGCAGGCTATGCCCTAAGATCTCCGCCGTGATGCCGGTGTGATCGGAAAGAAAAAAGACTGAGCGTTTCATAGTAGTGGCTTAAACCTAAATTAATCAGCTGAACCGTAGCGAGAGCAGCTAAGGCGCTAAAGGTAAGAGACGTTTTCCGTTATTTTGGACGAAGGCGTATCACCCATACGGTGAGTTCAAAATAACCGAAAAAGTCTCTTAGATATAGTGCATTAGACGTTCGCAGTAGGTTCAAATGATTAATTTAGGTTAAAGGTCCTGGGCGGCGAGAAATAGCCCGGTTTTTATGACCGTATCCGGGTTGAGTGAAATGCTCGAGATCTTTTGTTCCACTAACCACTTCGCAAGATCGGGGTGATCCGATGGCCCTTGCCCACAGATGCCGACATATTTGCCTTCTTCGCGACAGGCCTCGATAGCCATTTGCAGCAGTTTCTTGACGGCCGCGTTGCGTTCATCGAACATCTCGGCGATCAGTTCGGAATCGCGGTCCAGGCCAAGCGTCAATTGAGTGAGATCGTTAGAGCCAATAGAGAAGCCATCGAAGTACCGCAAAAAGTCTTTGGCCAAAAGTGCGTTGGAAGGGATCTCGCACATCATAATGACACGTAGACCGTTATCGCCACGTACCAAGCCATTGGCGGCAAGCAAACTCATGACGTTCTCTGCTTCGGCCACCGTGCGGGTAAAGGGGATCATGACTTCGACATTGGTTAAACCCATGGCGTCGCGTACCTTTTTCAGTGCCCGGCACTCTAATTCAAAGCAGGCGCGGAATTCGTCGGAAACATAGCGTGATGCACCACGAAAACCGATCATGGGATTTTCTTCATGGGGTTCGTAGCGATCACCGCCGAGCAAATTGGCATATTCATTGGACTTAAAATCGGACATGCGCACGATAACAGGGTTGGGATGAAACGCGGCGGCCAACGTGCTAATGCCTTCGGTAAGTTTTTCCACATAGAAACTGACGGGATCGGCGTAAGCCGCTGTACGTTTTTCTATTTGTTGTTTCAACTCTTCACTTTGTTGATCGTACTCAAGCAAGGCGCGTGGATGGATGCCAATCATATTACTAATGACAAATTCCAATCGTGCCAGACCAACACCGGCATTGGGTATATTGGCAAAATCGAACGCTCGGTCTGGGTTTCCGACGTTCATCATGATCTTGACAGATAGTTTAGGCATATCATCGGCCTTACTACGTTGTACTCCAAATTCAAGTAGACCTTTGTAGACAAAGCCGGTATCGCCCTCGGCGCAAGAAACTGTAACGGCTGCATTATTGAGAATCTCAGTCGTGGCATCACCACAACCCACAACAGCGGGAATGCCTAGTTCTCGGGCAATAATGGCGGCATGACAGGTGCGTCCACCGCGGTTCGTGACAATGGCGGATGCGCGTTTCATGATAGGTTCCCAGTCGGGATCGGTCATGTCGGTCACGAGCACATCACCGGCCTGCACTTGATCCATCTGTGATATATCCTCAATCACGCGAGCCGGCCCTTTTCCAATCTTCGCGCCGATGGAGCGTCCTTCGCACAGCACTTCACCACGCGCGCTCAGTTCGTAACGTTCAATAATCCGTTTGTCGGCGCGACTCTTTACCGTCTCGGGGCGCGCTTGCACGATGTACGGTTGTCCATCCTTTCCATCCAATGCCCATTCGATATCCATGGCGCGTTGGTAATGTTTCTCAATCGCGATGGCTTGGCGGGCGAGTTCCTCAATCTGTTGATCATTGAGGCAAAACCGAATGCGTTCACTCTCATCGACATCGACAACTTGGGTGCGCTGGTTATGTGCCTTGTCTTGTTTATAGATCATCTTGACGGCCTTACTGCCTAGGTTGCGTCTGACGATGGCCGGCCGGCCCGCAAGTAGGGTTGGCTTGTGGATATAAAATTCATCGGG
Organism: uncultured Chromatiaceae bacterium; assembly: GCA_945787615.1. Lineage (GTDB taxonomy): Bacteria > Pseudomonadota > Gammaproteobacteria > JAADHS01 > JAADHS01 > CALZJI01. The sequence continues at coordinate 2,696 of CALZJI010000132.1, forward strand.
ATTGACTGCACCTTGCACAACGGTCTCACCCAAGCCATAAGACGCCGTAATCAGTACTACGTCGCTGAACCCCGATTCCGTATCCACCGTGAACATCACCCCACTGGCGCCGATGTCACTGCGCACCATACGTTGGATGCCGGCGGATAACGCGACCTCGCTATGCTCAAAACCTTGATGGACACGGTAGGCGATGGCCCGATCGTTATAAAGTGAAGCAAACACCTCTTTGACTGCCTTGAGGACATTCTCGACGCCGCAGATATTAAGAAAGGTTTCCTGTTGACCCGCGAATGAGGCGTCCGGGAGGTCCTCTGCCGTGGCAGATGAGCGGACGGCCACAACAACATCATTCTTGCCCATTTGTTGGTAGGCTGAGCCGATTTCCTTTTCTAACTTTTCAGGGAAGGGTGTATCAACCACCGCTTGGCGAATCTTCTTGCCCGTCTCGGCCAGGGCTTTGACATCTTTGATATCGAGTCTGGCTAGCAACGTGTTGATTCGCTCCCCGAGTTGCTCGTGCCCAAGAAACTCACGATAGGCATCCGCGGTAGTGGCGAAGCCGCCGGGTACGTTGACACCGGCATGGCTCAACTTGGCGATCATCTCCCCGAGCGAGGCATTCTTGCCACCAACTCGGCCAACGTCACTCATGCCTAGTGCATCTAACCAGATAATATTCTCGTGCATTATCCGTCTCCTGGTTGCTTAACGAAGACAGCGCCCTGTGCTCCGCAAAAAATATGTTCTGCCGACATCGCGGCAGTAGCCATTAAATTCGATTACGATCACAATCATAGTCATGGGGAAGGCATACGACAACAGAATGTTGATTGCGCTGCGCTTTTATGCGTCGATTTGGCTCCGCCACTACAATCAAGGTCGCCCAAACATGGCGTTGGGGCCCGGGTTGACTGATCCAGGCCCCCATCGGCCTGTCTAGCTACAACACCACCGCCACCACGTGCCGGACAATGTTCATGTTATCGCGCGTCACATCCTTGGTGGTTTACATCACGAATACGGTTTGGAGCAGACGGCAACGTAAACGACGTCAATATTAATTTTTGCGGACTACAGCCGCTTAAAACAAAACAGAAGGCCGCGTAGAAAACAACTACGTCGTTAGTTTGGCGCTTACAAGATGTGAATTAACTATACCCGTGGCGTTTAAGATTTAGGTGTCAATAGCACGCCCTCTTCATTCCATGTCTGCGTTGAAACTCCTCGCAATAGTCCGGCTATTACTCGTCATTTCGCCTTGCCACGAAATGAATATGACGCACTCTTAACA
>CALZJI010000133.1 GCA_945787615.1 uncultured Chromatiaceae bacterium
ACCAAGATCGACCGTCCCAGTGACGTGACTGGCTTGGTTGACACGGGGAAGTTGGTTGGGCTTCTAAGTCAGGCGGACGCAGTGGCCGTAATGGAGGCGATTCAAAGAGTGAGCGATATGAAGCTGGACCAAGTGAACACGAAGCTCGCAACGGACGCGGCCATCAAGGAACTAGTACGCTGCGGTTATGTTAAGTCGGCGGACCTCGTCGATCGATACGGTGATCCGACGACCCTCAATCCGTCAATCGATCCGGATATCGTTGGGCCCATATTTAGTCAGGCGGAATTTGACGGCGATGGCGAGTTTCGAAAGACGGCCTCGGTAATGAAACTGGTTGTCAATGGTTTCGCGGGTGCCGGCACCATTGCCATGGGTGGCTACGATTACCATACCGGCGATCGCGCCGTAGGTGAGATTCGCGATCTGCGAGCGGGCCGGTGCATGGGTGCATGTTTGGAATATGCCGCGCGAGTGGGTGTCCCGTTAATGCTATATGTCTTCAGCGACGGTTCCGTGGCCAGTAATGGGATGATAGATGACTCTGTCGACGGGCGGGGTAAAGGCGTCTGGACGGGCGATAATTCCTCTACAGCCGCGTCGTTTTTTCTTGTCTATAATCCCGCCGGGCGGCCTATGCTCCTGGGGGGTAACGAGGCCGAGCAGGCCAGGCACCAGCAACTGGGCTACTTCCGCGCCGACGCCTCAGTGGAAACAGCGTCCAGCCCGGCGGCCAATAATGTTAATCTGTTGGTTCAAACGGTCATCCTAAATTACATGGCATTACACAGTGATCAGGGAAATTTTTCCGGCCTCTTTCCCAGTCACGGCCTTGGTAACGCGACCATGTTGGACAGTTTGACCGCCTTCGAACCCATCGTTAACGGGACGATCGGAAATCCGGTTTGATGTTGCGCCCGGCGAGACCGCCATATAATTGACGAAAAGGTTGTCATTGAAACGGCCGCACTGGCTGCAATCGCAGTTGCTCTAAGCCGTCTTTCAGAAAAGCTACTGTCGTCTGTTGAGTAGCGCCACCACCTTTGCTAATGAACCGAACGGTTTTTATATTTCACTCTTGGCAACGATGGTGTCTCAGACCATTCCGAATTTTAAGCTTGCGCTTGATGTGGCTATATGCTATAGATTCGATCCGTGTCAACGGGCTAGCTAACGGGCGAGGGATCACCCATGTCGCCGTGCGTTCACCGAATTCCCAAGAACGCTTCCACTAATCATGTAGGTTCAATCAGTGATGTCTTACGACGCGCAGACGGTGTTGTTGCGCCACGTGTGGGCATCCCAAGCTAGGTTAATCCGCTGGGACGGCATAGGGAAAGGCCGGTCTTGTTAAGAATTGTTAGATGAGCCCTTCTCTGATTGCAAATTGGCAGCGTAGAAATTACGCTTTTTCACCGAGGTAGAAACGCCGACTGTTCGTGGAGGAGCGCACTATTTCGTTTGTCTGCGAATATCGGGTTAATTAGCGGAGGCTCATGTGAAAAAACGATCTCTTATGGCCGTAGTAACGATCGGTACATTGCTTAGCGCCGGTTCAATCATCGCGGACGAGCTCGATGATCGATGGTACCTGGCACCGTCTGTTTCGTATATCGGAGCCGACAGTAACCGCCAAGCCGATGATGATTTTGGGTTTCAGCTTGGCTTGGGAAAGCCTCTTAGCGATTCTTGGAACCTAGAGCTTAGCGGAGTAATTGATAGCCTCGAACGGGAAAACGATCAGGACGAATTCAAACAACGCGGCTTGCTTTTTGACGGGTTGTACTTCTTTAATCGTGAACCGCGATTTTCGCCCTATGGCGTCATTGGTTTGGGTGCTATGCGGAATAAATTCGCAGGGGAAAAGAATACAAACGCGCTTGGCAATATAGGGCTGGGCTTTCTGAGTCGGGTCACGGACGGTGGTTTGCGGCTACGCGGTGATGTTCGCTATCGCGTGGACGACGATGACGCGAGTATTCCGACGGAAGACCGCTTTAACGACTGGGTCGTAAACCTCGGTCTAATGGTGCCGCTAGGTGCCAGTAAAGCAGCTGCCGCGCCTGTAGCGGTAGCGGCCCTGGACAGCGACGGAGACGGTGTGCCCGACGACCAGGACCGCTGTGCGGACACGCCGGTGAGCGTCTCGGTTGGCGCCCAAGGTTGCGAATTAGACAGTGATGGGGATGGCGTCAAAGACAGTCTAGACCGCTGCCCGAACTCCGAAGCGGGTACCGGCGTGGATGCGAGAGGCTGTGCGTTGGACAGTGATGGCGACGGCGTGCCCGACCACCAAGACCGTTGTTTAAATACGACTGCTGGTGCAACCGTTGACGTTAGCGGGTGTGAGGCCGATAGCGACGGTGATGGAATCGGCGATAGTCGAGACCGTTGTCCGGAGAGCAACGCAGGGGCGAAAGTTGACGTGAATGGCTGCGAAATCCCCGAAGTCCTGGTGCTCGAGGGCGTCACTTTCGCCACGGGTTCCGCCATACTCACCGGCGAGTCGCAAGCGATTCTTGACGAAGTTGCGCAGTCGCTGACTAAGCATCCTACAATGAATGTCGAAGTGGCTGGTTATACCGATGATCGCGGTTCTAGGGCGCTCAACGAAGCACTTTCACAACAACGTGCCGATGCGGTGGCGAGTTATCTCATTGGTCAAGGTGTGACGTCGGCAAACCTCTCAGCCAGGGGATACGGGCCGGCGGATCCTGTGGCGAGTAATGGCACCGCCCAAGGTCGCGCATTAAATCGCCGAGTGGAGCTGCATATATTGTCTCGGTAATAGAAAGAGAGAGACGCCGCGTGTGTAGCGTACGCGGCGTCTCACTTTTCAACGTTTTCCATCAACCATTTTTAATTCTTAATTTTTTCGCATTGGCGATCTCCGCCACTACGAAAGAAGGGCGTTTTGCGCTAAATTTTTGATAAATGTAACAGTCTAGGAGAATAACGATGCAGGTGACTAATACAATGATTAGAATGACTGGCGCGCTAATGCTGTTTCCGCTAGCCGCGGTCGCGCAAACAGGCGGCAGTACGTGGAGTGGTGAAGCGGAAGCCGGCATTGTCGCAACTAGCGGTAACACGGAAACCCAGACGATAAATGTCAAAGCCAATATTGTGAATGAGCGGGACAAATGGCGTCACACGGGGGCCTTAGAAGCGTTCAATAATTCCGACGACATTCGAACCACTGCCGAGCGATACTTTCTAGCGGCGAAGAGCGATTATAAAATCGATCAGCGTGCTTATCTTTTCGGTACAGTGAGCTATGAAGATGATCGCTTTGCGGGTTTCGATTACCGTGCAACGGGCGCGTTAGGTTACGGACGACGTGTTATTGAAAGGCCCACCCTAACGTTGGACCTGGAAGCCGGTCCCGGTGGGCGTAAAACCAAGTTTCGCGATGGAGAGTCTGATAGTGAGTTCATTGTGCGTTTGGCCGGCGATCTGGCGTGGAAATTAAGTGACAACGCGAATTTCACCCAAAGCCTTATTTCGGAAATTGGCGAAGATGTGACCATAACGAGATCGGTCTCCGCTTTAACGGCACAAGTTGTGGGAAGTCTCGCCATGAGGTTATCGCTGACGGTGAGGCATACCTCGGAGGTGCCTGCCGACACGGAAAAGACCGACACGGAAACCGCGTTTACGCTTGTATACGCCTACTAAGGGCTACGGAAAAAAATAATTATCCAACCTTGCTTTTGCTCAGCTTCTGCGTTACGGCAAGTGTTGCATATTCCAATATGCGCCACTTGCTGCGCCTTGAATCTGAGCAAAAATCCGGCGCAATCTTTGGATGATTATTATTTTCCGCGACCCCAATATAATAAAGAATCCGCGGTGTCCCTCGCAGGGTTGCGGACGCCGGGGCCTTTCCCGTGAGGGCCATCGTACATGGTGACTCGCGAATTAATTCTCCGTCGGGTCATTTACGTAAGGCATTTCCAAACAAAATTCCGAGCCTTTGTCGATCTGGCTGGAGACGCTGACGTGACCGTCGTGCGTCTCCATGACCGCTTTGACGAACGCCAGGCCAAGTCCAGAGCCCGGTTCCTGTTGGTGTTGGTAGGATTGAACGCGCCGAAACCGGTCAAACAGTTTCGGAAGCTCTTCGGCCGGGATGCCGTAACCGTTATCCTTTACACAGCATCGTACGCGCTCTTTATCCATGTTTATCGTTAAGTTTATCGTTGTTTTTTCTGGACTGTATTTAATCGCATTGGTTAATAAGTTGATGACCGCCCTTTCCAAAAGAGACGGGTCACCGCGAACCCAGGCAAATGGGGCGACGAAATCCGATTCGACTTCGATGTGTTTACGCCTAGCTTGGCTCCATACTTGATCCATTGCATTACTCGCAACAGTGACTAAGTCGAGATCTTCGCTAGTTAAGGCTTCACCGCTTTCGGCTCTAGATAACTGTACAAAGTCGTCCGCCAAATCCAATGTTCGGCGGGCATAGCGCTCTACATGGTTGACAAAGTCCTCCTGGGATGCTCGGCTCTCTCCACTGCGGGTTAATTCTAATAGTGCTAACAGTGACACCAGTGGTGCCCTTAAGTCGTGACTGAGAAAGCCTAATAGTTCGGCACGTTTGCGTTCACTGATGGTTAGTGGCGTAATGTCCGATAGATTTACGATAAGACCACCGACATGGGATTCTGTTACGGCTAACGGGGCTACCTGAATCAATAGATCTCGGCCCGTCTGATTTTTCGCTTGCCGTTGCATAGTTTCGTCTTTTAACAGAACGCGGGCGATACCTTCGCGCCATCCTTGCGTTTCGCTATAACGAAGGCGGTCCAGCAAGTCAATCAAAGTGTAGTTAGGAAGATCGGTTTTGCCTAGGCCAAAATAGGTTGCGGCCTGAGGGTTTGCGATTAGAACCTGGCCGACATTGCTTGTTACAAGCACTCCGTCGGCCATCTGAGACAGGCTATCACCGATAAAGCGCCGCATTCGCTGGAGGCGTTCGGTGGCCTCTTGAGCTTCTTGTATTCGAGCAAGCACGACCTCGACGGTAGTGCGTGGTTTGACTTCATCGGCGTAGGTCAATGGTTCGATAAGGCTGAGTAACACGGTTGTCTCTTTGTCCGTAGGCAGTGAACCGCTCGTCCAGTTGACGTGCAGTTGCCAGGTTCCATTTCTTTGAATACCTCGCCAAAGGCCTCCCGCAGTCGTTGTCCAATCTATAGCGAGGTGCATAGGTGGCCGTGCTTGCGGAAAATGTCCCCAGTCGGCACGTCGGCTGCCGTCGGGGGAGTACAACGCCCAGCCTTTAATAGGTAATAACATTCCTAGAAAACTCATCGCTTCATCAATATCGCGATGGCTGGTTGCCGGTAGGAATTCCGGTTCCGAATGTAACCGCGCGAGTTGCTGATTGAGGTATTTAACGGTGAACTCCAGACGGCGCCAGCTCCAAAGAGGGTAGCTTAAGGCGAGGACGAGCGATACCGCGGAGGGAGGATACCAGATTAACCACTTGTGAAGCAGTAACATGGTCACTGCGAACGTTGCGGTGACTAACACAACGGTTGTTACCAGCGCGGCTCGCGGACTGAGTAGTGGGAAAAGAAAAGCCGGCAACAATGCGATCACCAGCGAAATCATTAAGCGTTCTACCGAAGTCGTTGGTTCGACAACATCCCCTTTGCGTAACGAAGCAAGAATGTTTGCATTGATTTCAACGCCGGACATTGGTTGGCCGAAACCCGATACAGGGCTCGGTAAGACATCCCCAAGCGCCGTTGCGGTGACACCCACAAGAACTGTTTTGTCCTGAAATGTTTGCGCTGAATAGTTACCCGTCAGTACTTGGGCGTAGGAGATGCGCGGGAAATGGCCCGGAGGACCGCTGAAGGGTATTAAAACATGATGATCGCGTTCCCATACATACGGCGAAGGGCTTGACTGAATAGCAGCGCGCGTGCCGGGCAGTGGCTGCGGCGCGCGTCCAGCAACTTGGGCTAATGCGACGGTGAAATGAGGCCAACGAGGTTGACCCAACCCCGCCTTTAAATAGACGCTTCGCGCGATTCCATCAGTGTCCAGTTCGATATGCGTGTGCCCCAACGCAGCAGTCGCTTGAGATAGTATCGGTATAGGTAGTATTTCCACCAAAGGCCCGGCTAAGCGGGTTTGCTCTGCCATGATGGGAAGTACAACATTGCCGCTATCGTTCACGGCATTTGCAAGCAGTTGGTCACCTTCTAAGTCCCCGAGGTCGGGATCGGCGAAAATGATATCGAGTCCGATTATGGTTGCACCGGACTCGGACAGCCGCCGCACCAGTTCCGCATGTAGCCGGCGTGGCCATGGCCACCGCCCGAATTGCGCCAGACTTTCCTCGTCGATGGCGACGATGATTATGTCATCGGGCGGCGGTTTGGTCCATAAACGGAGCTGCGTGTCGTAGAGCAGCTGGTCCCAGCGTGCAAGCCAATCGCTCCAGGAAAGAAAAGCGACCAAGACGCACAGGATAACAGGCAATGTTATCCAATGTGGAAATACCAGTCGCTGTTGTGGCTCCATAATCTAAATGTGGCAAGAATAAACTTGGGATGGCGCGACGGCGCCAGAATCATTAACGCGTTCTCTAAAACACGCGAACCGACCTAATGTTTAGCCCAATCATACACCCTTCGCGATCACGTTTCCCTGGAAATTGTGACCAAAGGAAGTGCCCTCCACCGCTATTCGCCGAATCCGCGTTACACTAACCTAATATGACTTGTCCGGCTTTCCGCTAAGATGCAGGTCCTTCGAAGTCCCCGCCCAACGGAGATCGTCGCGACGGTGTCTAAGGCAGTGAAGATTTCTTGAGCATGGAGGGTCTAAGGGCCGTGGAAACAAATAATCATCCAATCTTGCGTGTCTTGGTTACATAAAGCGATTATGCGCCCCTTGCCGCGCCTTGAATCTGAGCCAAAATCCGGCGCAATCTTTGGACATTTATTTATTTCCGCGGCCCTTAGGTGTCAACTCGATGTCTATTTACAGAACATTCAGTGCAAGGTTCGGGGTACGGAAAGTGTAAACATGGGTATGTCGACGTCAAAATGAACCCCTTCGTTGCTGACCATGTCATAACTTCCGCGCATCGTGCCGACGGGCGTCTCGAGTACAGCTCCACTTGTATACTGAAATTCTTCCCCGGGATTAAGATATGGTTGCTTCCCGACGACGCCCTCTCCGTGGACTTCTTCCACTTTCCCGTTTGCGTCCGTAATTACCCAGTGTCGGGTCAACAGTTTGGCGGCCTGCGTTCCAACGTTACGAATTTTAATCGTGTAAGCAAAAACATAACGATCTACCTCCGGGGCGGATTGTTCTTCAACGTACTGGGCGCGTACGTTTATATTAACTCTGTTGGGTGACGTTGCAATCATAAAACCTCGAAAAATAAATCTAAATTAGCCGGCGAACCGGTGTCTATATGTTTCCTAAGCGCTGTTCATTCGTTTGGTTACGATGCTCAACCAAGCGAGGGCCACCGGATTTGGTGAGAAATACGGGTTAGCCGTTAGCCCCGCCTAGGCGATAGTGCATTTATGCAAGGAACTTCTCAGAAAACGGTAAGGCAAGTGCAAACGCCGCCGGTCGATTTTTCGTGACGTAGGCATCAATATCAGCCTATTAATATCAGCTAAGTTAAAAAAAATCGCTTGTTGGGTCAAGAGCAACAAGGAGGTGGCCGCTAATTATTGTAAAGGGAAAACACAGTTTACGGACGAATAGCGCACTTGGGACAGTGGTAAAGGAGTTTATGCAGTGACGATGAGAAACAGCCCGAGGAGGGTTTAACCGGATGAAGTGTTATAAACTCTGTGTTTTTACGGCCTTACAGTTTTGTTTTCTAGGTACCAACAGCTACGCGTTCGATTATAACCGATTCGCGGGGAACATTGAAGCACAACGTTGTTATGGTTTTGCGATGGTCGCTATGGACTCGGTGATAAATTCACGGATTGGCGTACCACCGGAGCATGCATTAGAGCTTGCAAGATTAAACTCAGTCTCGTCACATATCGATGCGACCTATTCTATTGATCTCCTGGATAACATTCTCAACGCCTATCTTTGGGAAGACTCGCCCCACAGCTATGCCATTAATGTCTTTTATCGATGCGCCCGAAATAGCGGGCCGATGCGCAGCGCTAGCACCGAATGATTGGTCGCCATATTGTAATGAGTCTATAGGGCGTGGTCTGGAAGTACGCCGCTTTATCGTCACGCGATATTCAAGCGATGAGGCTAGATATTTTCAGGAAAGCCGGGGCCAAACGAATTGTGCGTAGTTATTGTCGCGCCATTGGCCGTAATGAAATAGTATAATTATCGTCCGCAACAATTCGCGCTAAGGATGATTGCGCGGGATTTGTTGACCAAAGCTCAGTCGTTGTGGAAAGCCAATTGATTGGGGGCCGCGATGATATGTCTTTTCGCGAGGAGCCAAAATACAAAGCGTTGCTGAGTGTTGACTGGGCGAGCCTACACAATCCTCCGTGCGGTGCGCATTGGGTAAGGGCCGCGGAAAATAATAATTATCCAAAAATTGCGCCGGATTTTTGCTCAGATTCAAGGCGCGGCAAGTGGCGCATATTGGAATATGCAACACTTGCCGTAACGCAGAAGCTGAGTCAAAAGACAAGCAAGGTTGGATAATTATTTTTTTCCGCGGCCCTAAGGTACGCCAAGGAGAACAGCGACGCATGTTAGGCGCGACGATCGCGAGCAACCCTTGTACTGGTGTGATGAGATAATCTGTTGTGAGCGGATCATCGGGTAGGAGTCACCGGTCATTAACCGCGCTGTATTGAACATGAAAGAGGAGAAACAGATGGCAGGTGGGAAGGTCAGGATTTATCACAATCCTCGTTGTTCCAAGTCGCGACAAACCCTTAAGCTTCTCGAAGAACACAACGTCGAGATCGATGTCATCGAATACTTGAAAACTCCGCCTACTAAGAAAGAGCTAAAAGATATTCTCAAATTGCTGGATATGGACGATCCGCGAGAGTTAATGCGAAAAAAGGAAAAGGCTTATACGGAACAAGGATTGGACGATCCGGATCTTACTTTCGATGCGTTAGTGAATACGATGATCAACTATCCAATCGTGATTGAGCGGCCAATTGTTATTGCCAATGGCAAGGCCGTACTGGGTCGTCCGCCTGAAAACGTATTGAATATCCTGTAATACAATGCATGTAGCGATTAAATATGTAAGGTCCGCTTATCGACAGCTAAAGCCGCCTCGTGGAACGCCTCCGAAAGCGTGGGATGGGCGTGTACGGTACGTGCGATATCCTCTGCGCTTGCATTAAACTCCATCGCAACCACAGCTTCTGCGATCATTTCCGAAGCATTTGGGCCAATAATGTGCGCGGCGAGAAGGCGATCACTCTTCGCGTCACTGAGCAGCTTAACCATGCCGATCACATCGCCCATGGCGTACGCTCTGCCGTTCCCCTTAAACGGGAATACACCGATGCGAAACTCCACCCCCTTGGCGCGCAGCTCTTGGCTGGTTGGTCCTACCCATGCAATTTCCGGATGGGTATAAATAACCCAGGGGATCGTCTCGTAGTTTACGTGCCCGCTTTGCCCTGCAATGCGCTCTGCCACCGAGACGCCTTCTTCCGAGGCCTTGTGTGCGAGCATGGGGCCGCGCGTTACATCACCAATCGCATAGATGCCACTAACATTCGTTTGGCAAAGACCATCCACTTCTATGAAACCCTTTGCGTCCAACTTTAGACCAGCGTCGGCCGCGTTTAATCCGTCTGTATAGGGTTCGCGTCCTGCAGAGACAAGGACTTTGTTGGCACGCAGTATTTTCTCTTCGCCCCCCTGAAGGTAAGTAACGGTGGCGGTTTTATTGGTCGTTTCAGTGGCGATGGGTACGGCGCCTAGCTGTATATCTAAACCTTGAGCGGTGAGCTGTGTATAGGCTTCTTGTGCGATTTGATCGTCTACATTGCGTAGAAGCTTTTCCCCCCGCACGAGTACCGTTACTTGACTGCCCAACCGTTGCCACACGCTCCCTAGTTCTAATCCGACTACGCCGCCGCCAATGACGACGAGTCGCTTTGGCGCTTCAGTAAACTTAAGCGCTCCTGTGGAGTCAACAACTATATTCTCGTCAAACGGTGCCGCGTCTAATTGTCGCGGCCGGGATCCGGTTGCAATAATGACGTGGGAAGCGGTAACGGTCTCGGGAGTCGTACCCCCATCATCGGAGATTATTTCCACGGTTTTGTTATCAAATAAGCGTCCAGTGCCCTTAAACCAAGTGATTTTGTGCTTGAGGAAAAGTGTTTCGATACCGCTCGTCAACGTTGCAACAATTTTGTCTTTGCGAGCCATCATCGCGGCGATGTCGATGGAGACTCCGCTCATTGCGATACCGTGCTCGTGAAAGCCGTGCTGCAGTTGATGAAACTTTTCCGAGGAATCAAGTAGCGCCTTGGATGGGATACATCCTACATTTAAGCACGTTCCGCCCAAACTGGCTTGACCATCGGGATTGACCCATTGGTCAACAACAGCCGTTTTCAGTCCCAGTTGGGCGCAGCGTATGGCGGCTACATATCCGCCCGGGCCGGCGCCGATGACGACCACGTCGTATTGTTCCATAGATGAATTCCTTCGATTTGATACACTAGGCCTGGATGAGCATACGCGCAGGATCTTCCAGCATATCCTTGACTTTGACCAAAAATAAAACAGCCTCGGCTCCATCTATTATCCGGTGATCATAGGAGAGAGCGAGATACATTACGGGCCGAACAACAACTTCTCCGTTTTCGACCACAGGTCGCAGTTGTGTTTTGTGCATACCTAAGATGGCGCTCTGGGGCGGGTTCAGAATCGGGGTGGAGAGTAACGAGCCGAAAACGCCTCCGTTGCTTATCGTAAACGTACCGCCGGTGAGGTCCTCGATGGTCAACTTACCTTCGCGTGCTTTCACGCCATAGTCTGCAATTTGACGTTCCAGTGCGGCAAAAGACAGCGTATCGGCATTGCGTACAACGGGAACGACTAAGCCGCGTGGGGAACTAACGGCGATACTGATATCGAAGTACCCATGGTAGACGATATCGTTGCCGTCGATCGATGCGTTGATAACAGGGAATTTCTTTAGCGCTTCGACGACCGCTTTCGTGAAGAACGACATAAATCCAAGCTTTATGCCGTACTCTTTTTCGAATCGCTCTTTATAACGAGAACGGATATCCATCACCGGTTGCATATTAACTTCGTTGAATGTCGTTAGAATTGCGGCGGTGTTTTGCGCGTCCTTGAGGCGTTCGGCGATACGACTTCGCAGCCGTGTCATTGGTACACGCTTATCGTTTCGGCCGTCAATTGGCGTGGCAACGGGAGTGGGCGCTGGCGCTGGCGTGGGCGTCGCGGTTTTTCTCTCCATATGAGCGAGTACATCAGCTTTGGTGATGCGGCCGTCTTTGCCCGTGCCCGTAATTAAGTGTGGGTCGAGTTTACTTTCTGCGACGAGCTTTCGTACGGCTGGGCTAAGTTTTGGCTGGGTGGCCTCGGCAAGCTGTGGCGTGGTTTTCGCCGCGACAGCGGGCGGGACTTGCTCCGGCTCCACGGTCTTCTCAATTATTTTGGCCTCACTGTCGATAACGGCGACAACTTCCTCACTGCGAACGGTTGAGCCGGTGGGATAGCGTATCTCGGTCAATACGCCTTCTTCAGGCGCGGCGATTTCCAGAACGACTTTATCGGTCTCAAGTTCGACCAGTACTTCGTCGCGGCGAACACTCTCTCCGGTTCTCTTGTGCCAGTCTAAAAGCGTCGCTTCTGCCACCGATTCAGCTAAAACAGGCACCTTAACCTCGATTTGCATTGTCATCTCCCCTTCGTTGAATCCGGTCTATCCCACATTTCTTACCAGATTTGGTTGCCCACGCTTGGTTTGGTGCTTGAGCGAACTTTCGCTCCCAACCGGTTTCGCTTCGGGAGCCTGTTCCATGCCTTGCTCGACCTCCTGTAGTCGCTCCGGGCTTCTCCTCACTCGTGATCTCCCTGTGTTTCGGTCGCTCCGGGCTCCTGCCCTCCCGCGACACTTACACGTCCCTGTGTTTCGGTCGCTCCGGGCTCCTGCCCTCCCGCGACACTTACACGTCCCTGTGTTTCGTCCATGCGGTCATCACTTGGGGAGACACTGTGTATTTCTCACCTTGCACGAATTGGGAAAACCGCAGGCAATTGAGTTCTCGTCTGTCTGTAGGATCGCCCCGAAGGCGCCCCTTATTGCGCCAACGATTCGGTCTATGACGACCCAGGTGTAAGGTTTATGGCCTTTTGGCACGGCGTGTGATCGTTCGCGGAGTATGCCAGTCACCTAGCCCTGAGTATCCTACAGAGTTAAACCGTCTTCTACAAGCTGACGCTGTTGAGCCGTGTGTTTTTTTAGATAACCCACGGCTGGCGAGGCCGAGGCTGGTCTCCCAGCGAAGCGCAGTGATTGTTCAGCCCGGAGAAGGTCCATCAAGCGGTAGCGAATGAACTGCCATGAACCTTGGTTTTCCGGCTCCTCTTGGCACCACACTACCGTCTTCGCATTGACATAGCGAGCGAGAATTTCGCGGATTTCTTCCTCCGGGAACGGATACAGCTGCTCAATACGAATTATAACAACGTCGCTCATGTTACGTTTCTCTCGCTCTTGAAAAAGGTCGAAGTAGACTTTACCGCTACAGAACACCAACCGGGAAACGCCGGAGTAATCTATATCGTCTATTTCGTCAATGACTACGCGAAATCCACCTTCTTCCAGTTGACTTAGTGGCGACGTTGATGCGCGATGACGTAGCAAACTCTTAGGCGTCATAACAATGAGTGGCCGACGGTACGGCCGTAGCAACTGTCTTCGTAATAAATGAAACATTTGCGCCGGCAAGGTCGGCACGCAGACCTGCACATTGTCTTCAGCGCAAAGTTGCAGGTAACGCTCTAACCGTGCCGATGAATGCTCCGGGCCTTGGCCATCGAATCCGTGGGGCAAAAACATGACCAAACCGCTAAGCCTTCCCCATTTAGCTTGGCCGGAAATAATAAATTGATCGATAACAACCTGTGCGTTGTTAGCGAAATCCCCGAACTGAGCCTCCCAGATCGTTAGGCATTTTGGTTCGGTGGCGCTGAAGCCGTATTCAAAACCGAGTACGGCTTCTTCCGATAAGAGCGAGTCGATAACGGTTAAGTCGGGTTGGTCCTCGAAAAGATGCTGTAGGGGGATGTAAGATTCACCACTTGCCTGATCGTGTATGACGGCATGACGATGAAAAAATGTGCCGCGTCCACAGTCCTGCCCGCTGACGCGTACCGAGTACCCATCGCGAAGCAACGTCGCGTAGGCCATGGTTTCGGCAAAGCCCCAGTCAATGTCTATCTCTCCCCGAGACATGCGAAAACGTTCCTCGAGGATTCTCGCAACGCGCGGGTGCGTTTGGAATCCGTCGGGTAGCGTCGTGAGCGCTTCGCCCAGTTCGCGCAGTACCTCGTTGGGTACAAAGGTGTCTACGGCATGTCTCCAATGTGTTTTAAGGTACGGAGACCAATCGATCATTCTCTTCTTGAGATCGAAGACCACATGTGGCGAGACGTTCTGTTCTTTATCCAGCGCATCGCGATAGCGGCTTTGTATATTGGCGACCTGTTCTTCTGTTAAGACGCGCTCCTCTATCAATCGGTCACTATAAAGCTTTGCCACGGGTGTATGTTGGCGGATTTTTTTATACATCAGGGGTTGGGTCGCTGACGGTTCGTCCGCTTCGCTGTGCCCATGGCGTCGGTAGCAGACCATGTCGATGACAACGTCCTTACCGAACTGCATTCGGAACTCAAGAGCGAGATGTATCGCGAATACAACCGCTTCAGGGTCGTCACCGTTGACGTGAAGTATGGGTGCCTGAACCATACGAGCAACCTCCGTACAGTAGAATGTCGAGCGGGCATCAAGCAGGCTGCTGGTGGTAAATCCGATTTGATTGTTAACGATGATGTGAATAGATCCGCCCGTCGTAAAACCTCGTGCTTGAGACATATTAAAAGTCTCCATCACCACGCCCTGGCCGGCAAACGCGGCGTCGCCGTGAATGATGACAGGCAGTACTTTTTTACCCTCCTTGTCCATACGCCGGTGTTGCCGAGCACGTACGGAACCTTCTACAACGGGGCTGATGATCTCCAAATGCGACGGATTAAACGATAAGGCCAAATGAATGAGCCCGCCTGGCGTTTCAATGTCCGAAGAGAAGCCTTGATGGTATTTTACGTCGCCTGAACCTTCGTCAGTCGACGGATCAAAACGCCCTTCAAACTCCTGGAACAGAGTGGCAGGTGATTTTCCTAATACATTGACCAGAACATTAAGTCTACCGCGGTGAGCCATGCCGAGTACGACCTCTTTTGCACCGTGTGCTCCCGCCTTTTGTAGTAAGTAGTCTAAGAGGGAAATAAGGCTTTCACCACCCTCGAGGGAGAAGCGTTTCTGACCCACGTATTTAGTGTGCAAATACTTCTCAAGGCCTTCGGCGGCCACAAGACGTTCGAGAATATCGATTCGTTGTTGAGGAGTTAGCTCTAGCTTCGCACGACAGCTTTCCAATCGTTCCTGCAACCAGCGTTTTTGCGAGGTACTCGTGATATGCATGTACTCGGCACCGACATACCCACAATACGTTTCGCGGAGCTGGCTGATTATTTCTCTTAGCGTTGCTTGCTCAGCCCCGGCTAACGACCCCGTATTGAAGACCGCATCCATGTCGGCGTCATTGAGGCCATGGAATGAAGGTAGGAGGTCAGGCAAGGGCATGCCGGGCGTGAGTTTAAGCGGGTCGATATCGGCGTTTTGATGGCCTCGAAAACGGTAAGCATTAATAATTTGCAGCACCGAAACCTGTTTGCTTTCGACCGAGGCGATAACACGGTTGAAATGTTCAGCGGTCAGTCGCCGACTGTGTTGCCCTTCGCGCGCGAATGACTCCCTAATCGTCGAATGATCAGTATCGGGTCCTTGACCATCGCCTTTCTCTTTAAGGCTGTCAAAATAAGCGCGCCATCTCTCGTCAACGCCATCGGGGTTTTGCAGGTAAGCGGCATAGACCTCTTCGATAAATGCCGCGTTGCCAGCAAAGAGGTAGCTGTTGCTGAGCAACTCCTTCATATTCTTATTCGCTTCCACAATAACAATCCTGTTAATGAGTATTGATGCACACTCTCGTTAAGACGAGCAACGCTCTAAGTCTTTACGGGCGTGGCAATAAACGCGCTCACTCCTTCTGCATCTATGTATAAACCAGTATAGGTTAGATCGCCTTTTGCGATACCCCAAATTATAAAGATGACCAAATAGATTCGAAATCTCCCGCAGTCATTGTTCTATCGTGTTCCTGTACTTCCACAAACTGAAACTGTTTAAACGTTTTGCTCGTTTCGAGTAATTGCGTTAGTTGTATCATCGATTCGTGATTTGCCGTCTTCAATTCCACCACGTCGCCAGTGTTATACAATGTGGAGGTAATGAGCGTGCTTGGCCGATTGACGGCCGGTATCGTTGGCAGCAATAGACCGCCCACATACCCTCGGATTGACAGCGTATCGGCGCGAAGAATCTTGGTTCGTGCCGGTTTAGCGACGGCAGAAAGGATTTCAACGCCCAGTACCATGATGTCGTCAACGTTCTTCATCCAGCGGACAATACAGATATTATAATGATTTAGCGCATTTTCCGCGTCATAGAGGCAGAGTAGATCGCCAACCCGAACCGAGCCGCTTGCATCGTTTTTCCACAATAGGCAGAATCCGCCAGCGCTTTCATTTGTAATATTAATTCGGTGGTGAATTTTAACACCGGCTGATGATACGGTTCCATTTTGTTGGTCCAAGGTAACACTGCTTTGCGCTGTGGCGTTGACATGGGCTCTAACTCCGAAGTCCCATAAATCATCGCGTTTACCATTTGCATTGGCTGTGCTTACCGGTTTACTCGTAAAACTGGCCCTCGACGCGCCAATATCGTCGTCGTCTTCGTGCCCTGGACCATTCAATACATGATCCAAGAGCCTAAACGTTTCGATCAATCCAACTTTGATCTGAGTATCCGCGCTTTGGTCACGACGTGGAAAGTTCCGCCGAGATACTAATCCCCACGACAACAGCATTCGTTTAAGCGTTGCTGTGGACAAGCCTTCAACCGCTTCCTTTAACGGCGCAGAGGAAAATTGGGCGCTTGGGCACGACAAAAGGCTTTTTAGTTGGTTTGTCAGTTTGCTCGTATCAAGGATTAGATAATTTTTCGTCGATCGGTTTAGGTTGCCATGATAAATGGGGGGTTCGTCGTGGCCTAAAGCAACGGCAAAAAGCCCGGGAGGATCACTGGCGTCTGAAATCGGGTTGAGTGTGCAAAAAGGCGTCCAATACGGAAGCGATTTTTGAATCGCTTTGATTTCCTCTTGAACAAGTTGATACGGGTTTGCCAAAGCGAGCAGTAACGATTGTTTGTAGAGATCATCTATGTCTCTCGCCTCTATAGGGCCGCCGTGAATACGTCTAATTTTTACAGTGTGCAAATCGGTAGTAAAAGCCAAATGATAGAGTTTGTGTAATTCTTCCCAAACATAGCGGGGGCTGGCTGCGTATACTAGGTAGGCATTGAGCAGTTCAGCCGTTGAATATTGCATCGCACGATGAATTGACAATACTAAATGGTTGTCGACAGGTCTTACCCCTGTCGACAACATCGTCTCAACAATAATCTTGTAGCCAATGGCATATTGGTTGAGAAAATCCTGAACAAGTGCGGCGATCTTGTGGTTTTTTTCCGAGAGGGGTAATGGGCAGTCTGAAAAATGTTCTTTTAAACAGCTAATTACGTATTGCCCGGGCTCGCCTAACAATTCGAGAATAGCGAAACGATCTTCAAGGGGTAGCTGCAGCTGATTCAGTTCAACTAGCGCGTTATGGAGAAAACGGCTCGTTTCTCCGATATGGCCCATCGGTAATGCCGCAATCCATTTTCGTACTTTTTTTGGATGGGTAATAAAGGGTGACCCCTCTGGTTTGATCAGTTTGGGTACATGAAGCCCCAGTGGAGCCGTAGTAAACGTCACGTATATTCCCCTCATCGTTTCTGAACCCGAGTAACTCGCGGTCCTAACTAATTGGTTTGGTTGACTGACTATTGGATCGACTCGGGCAGTGAAATGTTTAATCTTTGGCACTATTCTTTACGTGCGCACAAAAGGGATTTGGCCGGAATCGCACTATTTTCTTGAGCAGATGGCCAAAAAGTGCCTTTCGAGAGTAACTTATATTCGGTGTCGACAGTAGGGTAAATCGGGTAGTCGCGAGCATGTTAGCCGCCCTTATTTACTCCTAACAGATTGATACAAAGAGTTACATCAGGGGTAAATACGTCGGGCCAGGCGCAATTCTCAACGTTGGGCGTATCGTGAGTCCTCGGATCGAGCGAGGGGTTCGTCATTCATGCGGCGAACTTCAAGTACACCGAGACCGCATCAGGCAGCGGAGGGGATGAGATTGCCGCCGCCAATTCTGACTTGCCTACTTCCCGAGCAACCGACCTGGACGATGGGCTTGCCCATGGCACTGTAGTCATGCATCGACGCCCAAAGAATAGCGCTAAAGTTTTAGGCGATGGTGACCGAAAGGGAGTGTACGGGGCTGACATGTTCAACGAATTCTAAACGATTTTTTGCGAGGAGTTATGATCCGTTCGCGCGCAACCGAGCTAGTGAAGGGTGTATCAGATCTGGTTTCGTTACCAGAGGTATGTACCCAAGTAAATGAGTTGGTAGACGACGGGAAGTCCTCCGCCGCCGACATTGCTAACGTGATCAGTCAGGATCCAGCGCTGACGGCACGATTGCTTAAAGTGGCGAACAGTTCGTTCTACCGCTTTCCTTCGAAAATTGAGACGGTATCGCGAGCCATCACTATTATTGGTACGCGCGAGTTACGCTTTCTGGTGTTGGCGACTTCTGCCGTACGTTCCTTTGACCGTATTCCAAACGATCTGGTGGATATGGCAAGCTTTTGGCGTCATAGCGTATATTGCGGGGTAATAGCACGGCTGCTCGCCGGACAATGCAATGTCTTACATAAGGAGCGTTTATTTGTTGCTGGTTTACTGCACGACGTTGGGCATCTTGTGATGTACCACAAAATTCCGGACCTCGTGCAAGTGATGCACTATCGGGCTGAAATTAGCGGCGAACCGATCTATGAGGCCGAACGAGACGTGTTTGATATTGACCACGGCGTTGTGGGGACCGAATTACTTCGGCTGTGGCGATTACCGGAAAGCCTACAAGAAGTGTTGGAATTTCACCACGAACCGGCTCGGGCAGGAAAATACCTGCTGGAATCGGCCATCGTCCACGTCGCGAACTGCTTAGCGACCCTCGCTGAATCGGGTAGCACTGACGAACTCGAAGGGCCGCCCATCGATCCATTTGCATGGGAGATGACAGGCCTATCGAGTGAAATCATCGAGCCAACACTCCACGAGGCACGGGCCCAATTTCTCGAAGCGCTACTCTTGTTTTTACCTGGGGCGCTTGCAGCACGCTAGCCCCCATTTCTCACCAGGACGGGCGATTACGGCTCTCGGCTCCTGCCTTGGCTCGCATTAGTACACCCCTGTACGTCATCGCCCAGGGATTTGCAAACTACATCCCTGTAGTTTGCCCCCTTACGGGCCGCAAAGCGTTCACAAAATGGTATGGAAAGAGTTTTGAATATCCCGTTTCGCGGGATGGCCCAAAGGGTGAGCCACAAGGACGCGGCGAATAAAATCGCTGCCGGCGATGCAATGTGTCGCTACGTTGGTAGGCCCGATTTAGGGAGGGGGCTTAAAGGCCGGTTGAGGACAGAGGGCTTTGAGTTTTCGTTACGCGCCAGAACAAAGTGAGCGGTCTAAGCTAGGTGTTTGCCAGATACGTAACCCGAGTTACGAGTAAGCTGTTAGGTTCCGATGACTAATTCGCTTCGAGAAACCAGTCAAATTAGATTAGACAATTTGCGGCGGCTCATAGAGAAAGAGGGTTCCGTTAATCAGTTGGCTTTACGTATGCAATTGTCTCCAATCTATATCTTTCACGTTCTCGACGGTACATTTCGGGTCGGCGATGCCATGGCGCGGAAGATCGAAACGAGCTTTGATTATCCTGAAGGTTGGATCGACACGGCGGATGAGCGTGCAGTTCTGCCGAAAGGAGACGTCCCCATATTAAGCTTAACCCAAACTGTTTCGTCGACGAATACGGCAACGATCGGGGACGTCGATCATCGCGCTGCGAAAAACGCCAACGAACCAGTAAATCGCGAAGTAGGCGAACAACGGCAGAGCGATAAATTTTCAGATCAGTTATTAACAGATGTTATCGCTGCGGTGGAGAACCTTCTGATTGATAAGCGCGTCGTGTTTGGTCGAGATAGGTTTTATAAGCTAATGATGGCGGCGGCGCAGAAGGTGCTGGATAGCCGCGGTACATGATTTCATGTTTGATCGGCTAGCTTGCAATCCAAGTTTAACGTGGCGCAATCTCCAGAACAAAATAGAAGTTCGACAGCGGCGCATCTAACGGAGAAACGGAATGACGGCCTGAGGGCCGCGGAAAAAAATAATTATCCAACCTTGCTTGTCTTTTTACTCAGCTTCTGCGTTACGGCAAGTGTTGCATATTCCAATATGCGCCACTTGCCGCGCCTTGAATCTGAGCAGAAATCCGACGCAATTTTTGGATAATTATTATTTTCCGCGGCCCTGAGGATACTCAGCAATTCCGATTGCCGGCCGGTGCGCCGTAATGCCTTGAGCCTACCCTTGTGGCAGAACGCTTCTCGGTGAGTGAATAAAGGCTTATAAGATGAACGAAATAACATTTCGTTTGAATATTTCGTCCGATCGTTTTCGTGCGTACTATGAAGGAATCGCGCAGAACGTTGTCGTTAGGTTGGCCGATGGGCGCAATCTTCAGTTCCCGGCCAATATTTTGCGGCCGTTTTTAACGCACACTGGTGTACAGGGTGAATTCGCGATTCGGTTCGATAATAAAAACAAGCTTGCCGATATTAGACGCGTCGCTGGTTGAGGAATTCGCTAGCGTGTTTTTTAATCGGAGCATGTTAATCCACACCGTGCGATTGTCTAACGCGCACGGAATATACCCGTGGCGTTTGAGATTTAGGTGTCAATAGCACGCCCTCTTCATTCCTTGTCTGCGTTGAAACTCCTCGCAATAGTCCGGCTATTACTCGTCATTTCGCCTTACCACGAAATGAATATGACGCACTCTTAGGGCTCGCGAAAAAATAACTTCGTATTTTTCGCGCCCAGATTTGGGTCAGATTTGGACAATCCGATTGAGCGAAACCGCAGGACTAGCCCGGCTAATTCGAGGATTTTGCGATTGAGGAT